>DAOVJP010000145.1 GCA_030673205.1 Thermoplasmata archaeon | reverse complement strand
GGGATCGGGCTCAGAAGGATCGGGCTCAGAAGGGTCGGAAGGAGCAACATAGGTCTCCGACGGAACAATCGCGAGCCCAACATCCACAATCTTCACCACCCTATCGTTACCCCTATCCGCCACATACAACTTGCCATCGTCATCGGCGAAGACCGAGGAGGGTTCATTGAAATGACAGTTGTCGGGGCCAACCTTTTCGGTCACGCCGAGCGTTCGCAGATATTGCCCGGAGGAATCGAATATCTGGACCCGCTGGTTCCCAGTATCAGCGACATATATGTTTCCATTCCAACACATCACGCCCTGGGGGGAGGACAGATGGGCGGAATCGGACCCGCTCACCCCTGCTTCGCCTATGACCTGGTCTGCTATATGGTCCGAGATGTTGTCGTATATCACGATCCTGTGGTTCGCCCTGTCCGCCACATAGACCTTCCCATCATCTCCCACGCTCACCCCCACCGGGGTGTTGAGGTGCTCCATGTCATTTCCATCGACTCCTGTCGTGCCGAGGGTCTGCACGAGTTCGCCAGCGGTCGTATATATCTCAATGCACTGGTTGGGGGCGTGTGCGGTATATATGTACCCGTCCGGACCAACAGCGGCACCGTAGCAATCTATGGAGAGCGTCTCATCGTATCCTCCGTCCATATGGAAGACCTGGATGCGTGAGTTTCCCTTGTCTACCACATATATCCGGTCGTTCCCTATCGCGAGGCCCGAGGCTGTGGACAGATGTTCGTTGTCGCTGCCTGCCATTCTCTCGGTGCTGCTGCCCAAAGTGAATAGGTGATCCCCTACAGCGTCGTAGACCTGGATACGGTAATTGAGTGAATCGGCTACGTATATGTTGTGGGAGGCGTCGATGGACACTCCTTCGGGTCTGTTGAAATGTTCGTTGTCGAATATGGCCAGTCCCGTGGTGCTGAGGGACTTGCAAAATGTCCTGTTCGAATAATATATCTGGACCCGGTTGTTGTTTGCATCTGCCACATATATCTTCCCATCCGCTCCCACACCAACGCCCCGTGGCTTCGCAAAGTGTTCGTCATCCGCGCCTGCTGTGTTGATATATCCGATAGTTCCCACATGGCTTCCGTCTATGTTGATCACCTGAAGCCTGTGGTTGTAGGTGTCCGCGATGTAGATGCTGTTCCCCACGATATCGAACCCGCAGGCCCATTTCAGATCCCCGTTCCACTTCGTCCCATCCCACACGCTCCCGCCTATCGTATGGCTGTAGCTGTAGTTGCCCGGATGGAATACCTGTATGCACTGGTGGTTCGTATCCAAGATATAGACCAGCCCGTTCGGCCCTATCTCCACATCGTATGGGTGGAAGAATGTTATGTTTCCGGTGGGCACCCCCCCCTCAGTGTAGTTCGGATCGGCCCCCACTATAGTATGGAGGTGGGTCAGATCAAAAGAATATACCCGCACATTCTCGGCATAGGTATCTGCGACATATATTCTCTGATTTTCATCGTCTATCTTGACGCCGCACGGTTCAGTGAATGGATCGTTTCCCTCCCCCTTTAGTGTATTCAAATAATTCCCGTCTAGATCAAAGAACTGGATACGGTTATTGAGCCGGTCCGCCACTGCTATCCTATCTGCCCCTATGTCTATGTCCTTGGGTTGATTGAAGTGTGTGTGTTGATCTCCGCTCTTTCCGGAGGTTCCCAGGGTCTGGATATAGGTATAGTTCTCATCGAATATCTGTATTCGGTGGTTATTTCGGTCTGCCACGTATATCCTGCCATCGTCCCCCACCGCAACATCCCGGGGCTGGTTGAAATCCGTGTGCTCGGTCCCAACATGGGTGCTAGCGCCTATGGTCTGTTGATAGTTGCCCTCCGGATCGAATATCTGGACCCGGTGGTTCTCGTAATCGGCCACTAATATCATTTGCGAGGTCACCGCCACGTTGCCCGGGTTGTTGAGATATGTGTTGCCGGAACCGAACTCGCGCGTGAACCCTATGGTATCCGAGAGCGAGAAGTTCGATCCAAATATCTGTATTCGGTGGTTCTTGTGGTCCGCGACATGCACCTTCCCGCCGACCACGTCGATGCCATAGGGATAGAACAACTGTTCGTCGGAATAACCCAATGTTCCTGTTTGTCCTATTGTGTCGTCTGCGATGCTGTCATCTAATCCATCAAATATCTGTATTCGGTGGTTGCCCGAGTCGCTGACATATATCTTGTTCCCCTCCACCGCTATGCCGTAGGGGAGGTTGAACACAGAGTTGTTCGTTCCGCTCACGCCCGTGATCCCTATTGTGTCGTCTGCGATGCTGTCATCTAGTCCATCAAATATTTGTATCCGGTGGTTGCCATAATCGGCCACGTATATTCTACCATCATCTCCCATCGCCACATCCTTGGGGGAGTCGAAGGCATCGTCCCCGGGACCAGCCTGTCCCACTATACCTAGCGTATAGACATATCCTCCATCCAGGTCGAATATCTGTATTCGGTGGTTGTACGTATCCGCAACATATACCCGCTCACCATGCACGTGGATGCCGCAGGGATAGGAGAAGGTGTTGTGGTCACACCCGCTCTTCCCTTTCACGCCCAGGGTGTACAGGTATGTGCCCTCCCCGTCGAATATCTGTATCCGGTGGTTCCCTCTGTCCACCATATAGATACGTCCCTCTCCATCAACGGCCACATCCGAAACCCCGTCGAATCGGTAGTTGTTGTTCTCTGGTGTTGGGTCCAGTAGTCTGTTCTTGATGAGGTCTGGGTTGAAGTTGGTGTATAGGGTGGAGGGTTCTGCTTCGGTGTTGTTCAGGTATATGTGGTAGAGCTGGTGTTCATTGGCGTGCATGTGTGTGGTCTGGAAGAGTATCCTTGCTTCGTAGGATCGTCCTCCTCTGTTCCTTTCATCCGTTATTTGTATGGGTCGTTCTTCTTCCGTTTCGTTCACGGGGTCCATGAACACGACCCTTGCCTCCCTTGTGGCATTGGTCACGTTGTATCCAGAGAGGTCCAACCACAGGTCCACCACGAACTCTCCCTGCGCTATACCGTTCGTCTCGTTCAGAAATATGGGTATGCGCTCCTTCCAAGAAGAGTTCCACCAGAGCACTTCCTCCTCCCCGTTCGCACCAACAGCCACACCCTCCCACTCCACCAACGGACCCACGAACACCATCTGGGACAAGACAATGAGCACAAGAAGGAACGAACACATCCACATTCCTTTCATCCCCAGAGAACGATCCCGACCTTCTCTGACATTCCGCCTTTTTGTCACCATTTATTCACCTTCTTCGACAAGTATCCCCTACGCCTGAGGGAGACCATGGAGAGGATGTACAGAGAACTAGATGAGATAGGAACTATGTAAAACTATTCCGAGGAATGGATGAGAAATAGTTCAGATAAGGGATGAAAGAATGAACCAAAAGCCAAAGACCATCGTGAGACCACCGCATATTCCCAATACTTTCCCATGTGTCCCCTCCGACCACAGATGGTGCTTCTCGTGCACTGTTGATGCCAGTGTATGATAGACGACGAGATCGCATGACCAGTGCACCACAATGAACAACACCATCACGAGGGGGCCGAAATTCATGGCGGTCAGAACGAGGACTGCGCCCACCGTCGCCCACCAGATGAAGAAACCGGGGTTCAAAGCGGAGGTCAACACCCCGACGGACAGGGGGGAATAGGGTAAGAAAGCAGCTTCATCGCCACTTTCCTTCCGCCGTCTGAACATGGTATAGCCCATGTGCAAGAGCACCACCCCGCCCACGATGCCGATGGTCCGGATGATGGGATCCTGAACCAGAACGGTCTCGAAACCGAAGCAGATAAGGATTATCAACGGAACCTCGATGAGCCCATGCCCTATGGCAATGAATATCCCTGCGTTCCTGCTCTCATAGCCCTTCGCCACCACACTGGCCAAAGCGGGCCCTGGCATGAGAACCCCTGTGAGAGATATCACTCCTACGAGGAAGAAGAATACATACACGTTCGTGGAAATGCCATCCATATCGCCCATCCGACCTTGTTGTTCGATGGACCCAACGGCCATGCCCTATTAATATTTCCGCGACCCCTCTAGCCTCGATATGGGGATCGGTGGGTCACACACACTACGGCCTGCACGCGCAATGGTGGCTCCTTCACCATCACGCTTTTATACCCTTTCCTCCTCCCCCATTTTCACCTATGAATGATGACGGCCTATTCTCGAACCGCTATGGTTCGAGGTTTGGGGAGCGCCTGCTCCCCATATTTTTGGGCTGGAAAGAGGTGAGAATATGAGCAAACCCATGTATGTAAGATTTGAGATGCCAGAGGAATTGGTAGAGAAGACATATCAGATAGTCGAGATGGCCCGTGACAGCGGTAAGGTGCGGAAGGGCACGAACGAGGTCACAAAGCTCGTGGAGCGAGGCGACGCGAAATTCGTGGTCATGGCAGAAGATGTGAGCCCGGAAGAGATACTCGCACACATACCACTGTTGTGCGAGGAGAAGGGCGTACCCTATGCCTACGTGCCTGCGAAGAAACAGCTTGGAAACGCCTCTGGCATGGAGAAGAACACCGCCAGCATAGCGATCTTGGAACCCGGAAAGGGCAAGGATCTGCTGGCTGGCGTCATCGATGGATTGAAAAAGGCCAAGGGCGCCTAGCACTCCGGTGGGATGACCCATGGCTGAAGAATTCCAACCGATAAGTATCCCCGCCGAAGTGGTGGAGATCATAGGCCGGACCGGCATGACAGGAGAGGCAACTCAGGTCAAGGTCCGGGTTCTGGATGGCAGGGACAAAGGAAGGATCATCACTCGAAACGTGATGGGCCCCATACAGAAGGGCGACATCCTCATGTTGAGAGAAACCGCCAGAGAGGCCAAGAAACTGGGC
>DAOVJP010000118.1 GCA_030673205.1 Thermoplasmata archaeon | reverse complement strand
GTCTATTAGGTCCCATACGAGGCTCCATTCGGATCCACCCACCACGTTCCGATCACCGGGGCCTGCTATGTCCGTGGAGCGTTGGATCGTTTCAGAGGCCGCTCTGGAGCTTATGTTCTCCCATCCCCTTCCATCCGGGGAGAAGGTCATGTTGACCCTGGCTATGTTCCCTCCTTTGAGGTCTCTCGTCGTGACCTCCACGGAATCGGCCACCACTGTGCAGGGGCGGTTGAGGCTCGGATAGGGGGATGTGAAATAGGGCACCACTCTGGAAGAGGAAGAGGACTGGACTATGATCATCTCGGTCGTTTGGCCCTCATCCCCATTCGTGTCCTTCACACGCAGCGACACCGCGTAGTCCCCGGGCGAGAAGAAGCTGTGGTTGATGCTAGACCCTGTTCCCGTGTCGCCGTCCCCGAAATCCCATGTGTATCTCTTTCCTTTGTCCTTCCCATTCTCGATCTCTTCGACCTCGAACGACACATCCTCTCCTGCGCGGGGCGTCCTGCAGGATAGGACCATGCCCACCTCCAATTCCTTCGTATCTTCCTCCGGGTTCAGAAGGAGAACTATGCCTATGGATACGAACACGATAACGAGCACCACGATCACGGCCACTATGGCTTGCAACCCTCTGTCCATAGGTTCACCTCTCATATCTTACTATGCTAGATCAGTGTGAGATTATCCAAGACATGTAGTTGTATATAATACCCCCGACAAAACCATTATATATCCCCTCCGCATACCTCTTTTGTCTGTCAAACGAAGTACAACGGAGGTATAGAGATGGACAACGCTTCCACCGAGAAGATCACCATACGCCTTCCCAAGAGCTACCTGCGCTCCATCGACCGGCTGGTGGAGAGGGACTACTTCAGCTCAAGGACCGAGGCCATACGGACCGCATTGAGAAAACTCGTGATGGAAGAAGGACCGAAGCTCCTCGAATCGCTCAGGGCATGGGAACGAACCGAAAGGGAAGAGGCCCGGAGTGATATAGAGGAGGAATACCTGAAACCTTGAGGTCCTAGCGCTGAAGGGATGGGATGCACTCTGACGCAAACTGGGGGATGCGATGTCCGCTCCCCCTACCCCCTCTTTTTTTATTCGGAATTGATGGTAAACTCATGATGAGTTAGTGTATTCTTGTAGTGCCAGTGTCTCGATGTTGTGGGCCAGCATTATGATTTGCACAGGAACGTTTCTACACGTTTTACCATAAAAGGTATAAACAACGGAGTTGTGAATATGTACTGGTGGTCCTTTGAAATGGCTAGCTGCCTTTGTTGTGGTCGCACTCCTTGTTCTTGCCACGGGATGGTATTACGTGGGCGAAGAGGATGTGCCCCCAGATGATGACAACACATCCGATGACGAAATAGCAGATGGGCAAGAAAATGACCCATCGGATGAGGGGGGAGAAGAGCAGGACGGTACGCCCTCTGCACCGGAGGAAGAGCCATGTCCAGATGATGGTAGCACGGGAGAGAGTAATGAGGACGATGGTAGTGTGGCGGAGGAGGATGGAAATGCGGGGGAAGACGATGAGAATGAAGACCCTGGGCCAGTAGAATCCAAAGAGGAGGAAGAGGCGGATCAGCCAGGACCGCCCTACAAAGCTCTGATACTGGACGCGATCCATGAGCAGGTACCCAACGATGCACTCATCGCCAACGTCACCACCCACCTGGAAGATGCAGGGTATAATGTGACTTACAAGAGCGACCACGAAGTCACCCTGGATCTCATTATGAATGATCTAAGTGGTTACGATGCGGTCTACTTCCGCACCCGCCGGGGTTGCCGGAACCCCGTGCATCTGGACAAAACGGTGGTCTCAACCGGAGAATTGTGGACCAGCGACGTACAGGAGAAGTACAGCGAGGAGTACTCCAATGGGTGGATCATCGTGGGCTCCTACGATGGCGAAACATTTATAGCCTTCACCCCTGGCCTGATAGAGCATTACTACAGTAGCGTACAGTTCCCCTCAGGCTCTCTCATGTACATAAGTGCCTGCAAAACCGGGGAGACAGAGGAGCTATCCGGACATTTTCTGAATGCGGGGGTAAGCACGTATGTAGGCTGGTCGAACTGGACTCATGCAGGGTACGCCGATGAGACATCCGAGAAACTCATGCGCGAGATCTGTTCAGGGAATGCGACAGTAGCCCAGGTCTGCGATAGCACTCCTCCAGATCCTGCTGCCCCAAACGCCGAATTGGTCTATTATGGCGAGGGAAACCTCACGCTCGCTTGAAAAATCTGAGGTTACATGACCCATCTCGATAGCATTTGAACTTAGCCTCCCCCCCCCTCGACCCATCAGAAAAGGCTTAATAGTGTGAAGAGTATTACCCTCTTGGTGGGCAGATGGCCAAAGAAAAGATCACTATAAGCGTTGACGAGCGGGTTCTGGGACTCATCGATAGACAAAGGGGGGACACGAAGCGGTCCACGTACATCAACAGTGCTCTGGAAGAGTTTTTCCATCCCCGTGCGCCGGAGGACAAGGGGGGAGGGACCTTCGTGACCACCCTGGAGTTGAGAAAGACGTTGAAGAACGTCCACGACCGTTTGGGCCGTATGGAGGCGTTGGAGAGCACCATTAGGGATCTGGAATATCTGGTATATGATAGTCTCTATGATGTCAAGGAGAAGAGGGTGAAGACAAAGAGAGGAGGCGTACCCACGGTTCCCATGGGCATCGCCCCGGACCCGGAACTGATAGCACGAGTGGACAAATGGATGGATAAGGTGCTCAAAGAGCACGGCAACATCGCTGTGGACCGCGACTTCGGTTCCTTCCTGAAACTGAAGGGCGTGGAACAGTCCGTGTTAGCCATGACCAGACACCTCAGAAGAAAAGGATTGGAGTTCGATCAAAGCAAGCGACGCTGGAGCTGAATGTTCTCAGCCGTGGCTCCGTGTTCTGACAGCTATGCCCCTCCGCCCTTCTATCATGCCCTTGGGCGTCATGTTGGCAACGCCTACCGCCCGCACCTCTCCCTTGTGCACTACCACAACGTCATCTCCCCTTCTTATGACAGGGTCCGCGTCCACCACGCCAACTGCGAATATATCCCCTTTCGGTTTGAAATCCTCTATCTCCACCCCATAGGCTGGCTCCTGGGCTAGCAGCTTCCCTCCGTCCATGGTGAGGGATATCAGTCCCCGCTCCTTTGTGAGCATCCCCCTCTGCTCTCCATTAGCCAGTATTCTCTGGTCCGGATACCTTCCTCTTATCTCCACCCCCTCTGCCAGCGCCCTTCCCGCAGGGCCGAACTGGAACAATAGCCTACCCTGCATGTCCTGTCTCAATCGTTCTTTGGCATCCTTCTTCCCTCCTCTGGCCCCCCCTATGCTTCTCAGGGCCTCTGCCAGTTGGGCCAGGCTGCCGGACGAGTCTATCCTGCCCTGCCACGTTCTCTCTCCATCCACCCCCACTAGGGAAAGGTAATCGTCTGGCAGGTGTATGATGACGTGTTTGTAGGGCCGGGAGAGGAATAGGGCGAGCAGGGATGAGATGTTCCTCCTCTCCTCCTCCGTCCAATCTCCTGTTACCGCTGTATCATACTGCATGTTGGGATAGAATGTCTCCAACTCCCTGGGCACTATGCCCATGGGCGATGTCACCACCACCTCATGCACCCGGGTGGCCAGTCCCGAGTTCCACACCACCTCATGCACCGCCCTATGCCCCCTGGACAACGAATAGGGCTTGTAGGCGCTGCATGGAAGAAGCAATAGTATATCGGCCATCTCCGGCCTCTCATATCTGGTGACGAGCCGATCCCCATATCTGCAGATCTCCGGCCAGTTCATGGCATGTGGATGAGATGTTGGTAATCGGGGGCCGAGGACAGGAGTGTTCTGCTCCATGAAAGTATAGTGGTCCCTGTCTAGTATTCGGAGGACCGATGCGGCCCAGGGATCATACACGGCCCTGGCCTCCGCCATTATACGCAGCGTTCCGGAACGCAGTGCCTGGCGCACCCCTGCAAGCTCTTCCAAAGCCACTTTGGTGTTGTGAGCCAGCAGATCATCCACAACGACCTCCTTCACTTCGTTCCTCTTCATCCACCCCTCCAGTGTGAGGAACGAACCGGCCCGCGTCGCCTCCACTATGGGCGCCGAGTCGAACAGGTCCACACCCAGGAGGGCATAGAGCGGATATCGATGGGGGAGAGATAGCAAGGGGGTGAAGAGGAGCTGGTCGTTCCTCAGTGAAGAGCGGAACTCCAGCAACAGCTTCGGAAACCTGCTCTGGCTCCGGTAGCATCCCTCCGCTCCAGCCAGATATACAAAGGCGGAGGAAGGCAGAGGGGGCAAAGGCTCGCCCGGAGAAAAGTGTATGGTGTTAGCATCGGACATATCCGGCCCCTCCAAAGGCGTAGATGGGATCGGAGGGGGAAGCACCACTGTCGCCGGTTCGGAAAAGGAGAAGATGGGAGGGAGAGGGAGGGGCAGCGTATAGGCCAGGGCGGGTGTGCGCTCCCCTTCCACCTTGAGCAATCGGGCTCCGCCATATCCTGCAAGCACCTCTACGTCCATGATGGGCGGAGTATGGGGGGAGAAGATAAGGGTTGCGGGGGCGGGCGGTAAAGCTGTCACCACCTGTAGAGCAGGGTACAACACATTTGTTGTACAACATCGCTGTTTTTATGCAGTGTGCTCTTTGATCCACAGTTTGAAGAACGGGTCGGTGAAATCGTACCTTCCTCCTGGCAGGTGTTCCAGGAAGCCTTCGTTCTCCAGCCTTCTAAGATATGTGGTCACGTAGTTGTTGGGCTTTTCTAAAATCCCAGACAGCGCGGCCGCGGTATGAAAGCCTTCTAAGGCCATCTCTATCATGACCGAGCGTTTGAACCCCCTAAGCTCCTGGAAATAATAGTCAAAATGGGTGTTCAACATGTCAAAGACCTCCTCTTTTATACTCTTTAGCTCTTCTTCCCCTATCTTCTCCAAACCCATGCCTTTTGCCACATGGAAAAACGCCTGGAGGTACAGAGGCAACATCCCGGTCATCTCCTTTATCCTCTGTTTTGCTTTTTCGGAGAAGTCTATGCCTGATAAGCAGATGAACTCGTCGATGGCGCTGTCATCCAGGCCCCGGATACGCAGAGAAAGAAGCGTTCCAAAGAAGGGCGAGTTCTTCTCCAAAAGATATTTCATGGAAGATACCGCGGACCCAGAGATGATATAATGGGTGTGGCTCGACCGGTGTATGTGAGAACGCAGAGCCCATATGAAGTCCTCGTTGTTCAGTTCCAACAGCCTGGTGAACTCGTCCAGAACCACTACAAAATCCCTTCCCGTCTCTTCGGCCAGTTTCTCCGGGAGTTCCATAGTGACCCTCAACATAGCTGTG
>DAOVJP010000330.1 GCA_030673205.1 Thermoplasmata archaeon | reverse complement strand
CTGGTGTTCTTGTCCAAGGAGCGTCTCACCAGGGTCTTGCAACAGGCCATACAAGAGAAGATAGAGGTGGAGTTGCCCCTGCCTGTGAACAAGGACATAGAGAAGACGTTCGCCACGCTGGCCCGGGCTTTGAAGGAGGAAGCGGAGGCGAAGAGGAAGCGTTTCGATGCTAGCAATGTGGGAAGAGTGAGCGTGGCCTATCTGCCACCGTGCATGAAACAGCTATTGGGCCGTATGCAGGCAGGGGAGAACCTACCGCACAGCGGGCGTTTCGCGCTCACCGCCTTCCTGCATGTGTTGGGCATGAGCAACGACGATATCATCAGATCCTTTTCACTATCCCCGGATTTCAACGAGAGCATAGCCAGATATCAGGTGGAGCACATCTCCGGCTCCTCTGGCACGGAGTACACCCCGCCCGGCTGCGACACAATGAAGACCTATGGTCTGTGTCCAGGAGAGGAAGGCCTATGCGTGAAGGAGTGGATGATCCACCCCCTCATCTATTACCGCGCCAAACTGCGATGGGCCCAGGAGAGAAGGAGGTCTAGAAAGGCAGGGCAGGCTGGCAAGAAGGGAAAGGTTGGTGGTGAAAGGGGAGAGGAGGGGGCAGGCAAGAAGAGGAAGGCTGATGGTGAAAGGAAGATGGTGGAGGGGGAGGCTGGCGATGAAGGGAGAAGGGGAATGTCAGATGGCGAGGGAGAGGTTGGAGTAGAGGAGAAGATGGCAGAGGAGGAGGCTAGTGGTGAAGGGAAGATGGCAGGTAGCAAGGGAGAGGTTGGAGTAGAGGGGAGGGTGGAGGCTAGCGAGGGAGAGACCGGGGAGGAGGGAAAGATGGCAGAGGAGGAGGCTGATGGTGAAAGGACAGAGGGAGGTGGGGGGAAATGAACGACAGCACTAGGCGATTCATACAATCCCGCATATCCCAGTATTATGCAGCGGCGGAACTTGAGATGCCTCCCCGGTTCGGCAAAAGAGAGTGGGGGTTCTTCCTGTGGGGAGGAAAAGGCATGGTCCGACCCGTGGCGTTCAAGAGGCGGCAGGAGCTCCGGGCCTTCCTGGTATCCAGAGCGCCACGCCATGTGTATTTTTCCACGGCCTACTACCGGGATCCCCAGGTGCCCATGGCGGAGAAGGAGTGGCAGGGCGCCGATTTGATCTTCGACCTGGACGCGGACCATATCCCCGGGGCGGAGAAGATGAACTACAAAGAGATGTTGGAGAAGGTGAAGGAGGAGTTCAAAAAGCTCCTGGACCAGTATATCATGGGAGATATGGGATTCGGAGAAGAGGACTTGGCGATAGTGTTCTCCGGTGGCAGGGGATATCATGTCCATGTGCGGAACCCGAAGGTGTTCGGCCTGGGCTCACAGGAGCGGCGTGAGATAGTGGACTATGTCACCGGTAAGGGATT
Source organism: Thermoplasmata archaeon (assembly GCA_030673205.1). Classification (GTDB taxonomy): domain Archaea; phylum Thermoplasmatota; class Thermoplasmata; order JAGHBH01; family JAGHBH01; genus DAOVJP01. The sequence continues at coordinate 886 of DAOVJP010000330.1, read as the reverse complement.
GGACAGGGACATCCTGTTGAATTCGGAGATGGTCGTCTTGGACGAGCGGGGATATATGGGAAAACCAAAGGTAAAACAGTCCCGGCGCCTATATCCGAGGAGCGAACCGGGGTGGAGAGGGAAGATGACCTGGGCGATGATGCTCCTTGGCCAGCGGTTGAAGGGAGAGGTGGAAGAGGGGCGGGAAAAGGGCATAGTGAAGGAGATAATGACATATCCTGGGGTGGGAAGGACGACGGCGGGTAAGGTCGTGCAAGGCCTGCAGGGGCCGTGGAAGGATCACCCCGCCCGATTGGACGCTCTTATACAAGGGGATCCGAACATATTGGATTCCTGGGAGGACGAGAGGGTGACCAACGCCTTCCTGGAGATGGTGGTAAGGGAGATGGCGGTGGTGGGGGGAGAGACAGATGAGCCGGTCACTTCGGACATCAAGCGCCTCATACGCTTCCCCGCCTCCATACACGGCAAGAGCAGCTTTCGGGTCGTGCCTCTGACACGAGGAAGTCTGGACGATTTCGACCCGTTCAAGGATGCAATTGTATTCGGTGACGAGCCAGTAGAGGTAGAGGTCTCTAGGGAGATGACGTGTTTCGTGGGAGGGGAGAAGGCATTCGGAAAGGGGCCGCACGAGGTGTCGGAGGCCATTGCCATGCACCTGTTGTGCAGCGGTGCCGGGGAGATAGGTGGAAGTGAAGAGTAGTGTATGGCGGGGGAGCGTAGAATGGGAAGAGGAGGAGTGTATGGTGTGTAGGATGGGAAGGGAGTGTTGTGGAGATGTGCGGGAGTATTTGGGATAGTATGCTTGGATACAGAGAGATGTGCGTGGAGTTAAGAAAGAATAGGGGGAGTAACGGCACCCGAAACATGACTAACTTTTAAGTAG
>DAOVJP010000121.1 GCA_030673205.1 Thermoplasmata archaeon | reverse complement strand
CGTTGGGAAAGTAGATGTTGAAGAGCACGAAGGATGGGTATTCGAGCATCGTGGTCCTCCCCTCTCTATCGAATTCCTCCACGCCCAACCCCCGGCGATGTTCCACCGGTTTCTCTCTGGCGTATGTCACGGTGCCGCTGTACCCCTTTCGCTCCGCCCAGTCCCAATAGGCGTGGTAGCCAGGCGGATGAAGCAGTCCCTCGACCAGTTGTTCGGGCCATGCCTTTGTCTCCTGAAGGCATAGTATGTCCGGCTTGAGATCGTGCAGCCAGTCGTAGAAGCCTTTTTTGGACACGGCGCGGATGCCGTTCACGTTCCAGGATACGAGCTTGATGGTCTTTGGCATGGTATCGGCGGAGGATGGCCGCCGCTTGTATAATATTTGTGCCCTCCTCCCAACATCTCCCCCTCCCAACATCTCCCCCTCCCAACGTCCCTCCTCTCTTCCAGACCACCAAGTTCATAGGCCAGGGTCGGGGATGTCGGCTGTCACGGTTATGGTGAAGAGGAGTGTCACTCCCCCCAACTCGTGCCCTCCATCTTCCTGGGTCTTTTCTCCATAGGCCAGCGCAGGGGGCAGTCGGGCAACCTTGGTCTCCCCTCCGGCGCCGAGGAACGGTAGTCGCAAGCCCAGGGTAGCTAGGTAGAACCCGTCTATGTATCCAAGTTGTTTTGCTTGGCCCACATATATCTCCCCTGCAGTGACGGGAAGCGACCCCTCATCCAACGCTGTTCCATTATCGTCGGTGAGGCTGTAATCCACCATGATGGTGTCCGCGATCATCGTCGTCTCCTCCCCTGTTCCCTCCACCTCGCAGAGTATGGTCATCTCCATGTGCACTCGGTGATCGGTCTGGCTCTCCACGCTTATGTTCACGGGATGTGTGCCGGAGGCGCCGGACGGCACGTTATAGGTGAGCAGCACCACGCCCAGATCCTCCTCTGGATTGACCTCCACGGTACGTTTGTCCTGGGACACGCTCCATCCCTCTGGGGTCTCGGTGACGTTTATGGTGTAGACATCGCTCTTGTTGCCGGTGTTGTCCACCCACAGAACGCCCATGTCATAGGTGCTGGAAATAAGAGCGGTCCACGTATAATTCTCGCCCTGTCGTGTATCGTCTAGATATCCTATGTCCACCCCCAGATCATCCGGTGGGCCTTCCTCCTCATGCTTCTCCTTCTTTTCGGGCCCGACGTTCGTGGTTGGTAGAGAAAGGGAGGCTAGTAAGACAGAGATGATGATGGCGGCGGCCAGGAATGTGATGAATCTCTTCTCCGTCCTCTTATCCATTCTATCCTCACACCCTATCCATCTAACATCCACACCCTATCCATCTAACATCCACACCCTATCCATTCTATCCTCACATCCGCTTCACTACCTCGGCTACGCCAGCACCCAACTCGAAGTCCTTGTACCCTTTCTTGTACAGGCCAGCCTCCAATGCGGCAAAGGTCGCTGCCAGTTCCGTGAACTGTGCGATCCCCATGTGTCCTATCCTGAACATCTTGCCCTTCACGTGTGCCTGGGCACCTGCGATGAACAACCCATACTCGTCCCGCAGCAGGCCGCGAATATCGTCGCCTACTCCTTCGGGGTACCAGGCGCCGGTAACCGTGTCCGAGGCATATTTCGGGTCAGGGAACAAGCGCAGGCCCATGGCGGCCTCTGCCGCACGGGTGGCCTCCGCTAATCTGTGGCAGCGAGCTATCCTGTTCTCCAGCCCCTCCTCCTTCAACATGCGCAGCGCCTCGAGGAACGCCAGATACAACGGCACAGCAGGGGTCCAGGGTGTGTCGTTCTTCTCCTCCAACTTGTCTATGTGAGCCTTGAGATCAAGATAATAGCTGGCCTCGTTGTGGAGCATCCCGTATGCCCGTTCGCTCACGCACAACCCTGCAAGACCCGCGGGGGCGGCGATACACTTCTGGCTTCCCATTAAGCAGATGTCCACACCCCATTCGTCTGGTCTCACTTCTATGCTCCCCACGCTGGTTATTCCATCCATTATGAGCAGGGCGCCGTGTTTCTTGCACAATGCGCCTATCTCCTTCGCGGGGTTGGTGAGGGCGGTGCTGGTCTCGTTGTGACACAGTGTCACGGCCTTGAACTCGTTCTCTTCGAGCAACCGGGCCACCTCGTCCAGGTCTGGAGCCTTGCCCCATTCCACCGCATATTCAGTAGGGTCGGCGAATATCTTGCAGACGAGGTTGAACCGTTCGCTGAACTTTCCATTGGTGATGTTCAACACCTTGTCGCCCTTCCGCAAAAGGTTGCCTATGGCTGCGTCCAAACCCGCAGTGCCGGAGCCCGAAAGAATCGTAACATGTTGTTTGGTCTGGAACAGATAGTACAACAGCTCTTTTATCTCCTTGTTCACCGCCTTGAACTCGGCGCTTCGATGCGCCATGGCGGGTTTGGCCATTGCTGCTAACACTCGAGGGTGCATCTTCACGGGTCCAGGCAGCATGAAAAGGTTGTTTTCCAAGTCCATTGAGGTCACCGGGACATGATAGCCCATAGGGGGTAATAAGGATTGCGAGTGGAGATGAACCTTGAGGAGGGAAAGGGAGGGGGACTTACCCCGCCCATCTCTTCCTCTCATCCAAGGAGAACCACGTCATCCAGAACAGTATATGCCCCACAGCCAGCTTCTGCAGTGTCGGCCCCATGGAAGTGAAGTTGAGCAGGAGCAGAACGAGCACCACGAGTGCAGACCAGAGACCAAAGGCGGCCAGCAACCTCTTGTTTTCTCTCAACCCGCAGATGGAAAAGAGTACCATGGCCACGGCCACCAGGAAGAAGAAGCCCAATGCGGATAGGTTGTGCGGGATGGACAATGTAGAAGGGAATATGCCCACCCCGGTGAGAGCTATGCAGGACGCGAAAGCAAGGAGTGCGGCTGTCCAGATAATTTTCGTCTCTCGACCACCTTCCCTCATCCCGGCCCATCTCCATGTCACCAGGAAAAAAGGGGTGTTGATGATACCTGTCAACACAACCGCCATGTTGAAATAGGGGGCGGAAGGGCCGGGACGGCCCATGTCGCTGAGATAGTTGTGCCAGAATGAATGATCTTGGAAGAGGGAGATGGCCACGGCTGTCAACACGAGAAAAAGACCCATCGCCAGCAAGGGAAAGAAGAACACGACCTGCGGGGGGCGGGATAGGGAGGCAGGAGGGCGCATATGCTCACCACTTTATGCTATAACAGTACTCGTCCACGATCTCTATACTGGCATTTTTCTCTCCCGTCAGCTCCATCACTCCCTGTAGGACACCGCGGAAGTTCTGTTCGTAGAGGGAAAAATAGGGCATGCCCTTCAACGCGATCTCTATATTGCCCCGCTCATTATTCTCTGTCTCCAGCTCCCCGAAACTGTAGAAGTTCTTCCAGCTCTCCTGGGTCTTCTTTGCCAGTTTGTTGGGGTTCATGGCGAACCGGACGAAGAACTTCAGAAAACCTATGTCGCTGGCCCCGTAGCGGCCTATCTCCACGGCCCGTGCCAACGGGTCGCCCCCCATAAGATGGCACGTGCTTTCCAAGGTGAGGAGGTCCTAATATACGGGAGAGCACTCGGTGTCGTTCATGCAAAAATCCTCTCGGGATACCAGCGGGAGATGCGGTCTCAACGCCTCCTGCATCTCCTCCATCCCCTCGCTCCCCCTCATCTTCTTCACATAATCCAGTATGTTGGATATGTTCACGCCGCGAGTGTGACCACGGAAATGCGAGTGTTCCAGGGCCTGCATGCGGCGTAAAAGCATTATGAGATATATAAATCCGCGCGAAGAAAGCGCCATTCTATAACCCCGCGCGAGAAATGTGACAACTCCTTAAGACCCACACGAAAAGCACCACTCCATAGAACCGGCGAAAAGCGCCGCCCCCTAACCCAGCGCAAGAGAGTGTCCTCTCCGCGCACCAGTACCTTTAAATACCTCTTCTCTATCCGTCCTCAATGTGGATGCAACAGACCGCCTTCTTGGCGACGGGCACCCACACAACAGGGCGCTAATAGCCCAAAACAAACAAAAAGGAAGAATCGAATATGAACAGCAATGGAAGATATGAGGGACGTGGAGACTACAACCGCGCACCCAGAGAGATGCACAAAGCGACGTGCGCAGATTGTGGAAACGAATGTGAAGTGCCTTTTAAGCCCACAGAGGGAAGGCCAGTATACTGCAGGGATTGCTTCCAGAAGCACCGCCCTCCTAGGAGATTCTAAGACGAGGCAGTGCAATATCAATATCTTAACCCCCTTCAATTTTCTGTTTTTTGGTGTTTTTCTGGGCTAACACCTTGTGTGTGACCGCTGAGATGCGCATGTGCTGGGGTCTGCATGTGGCATATACGTATTATGGGATAGTAAACCCGCGCAGGGAGCCATGACCCACAAAACCTTTCTAGCCTCTCCCCTCTCCATCCTACCATGTCCCCCCCATCTCTACCAGACCCCCCACCCATCCCCGGCCTATCATTCCGCTACTTCCAGGGTCCGGAGGATCATCAGGAGATGGTGCGGGTGATGGAGGGATGCAAGAAGACCGCCCGGCTCATGTGTCGTTATTCGGTGAAGGATGTGGCCCGCGACTTCCGCCATCTGGTGAACTGCGACCCCTATGAAGATGTGGTGATGGCCGAGGCAGAGGGGGAGATGATCGGTTTCCAAAGGGTGTGGTGGTTCCCGAGGAACGATTGTTACACATATCATATCCAGAGCTATCTGCTACCCGAATGGAGGGGGAGAGGGATACGGAGGGCCATGCTTCAATGGGGAGAGGGAATATCGAGGGAAAAGGCAGCAAGCCATCCCACTAGGCCCAAGGTGTATGATATATGGCTCGCCCTCAGCGAGGAGGACCTCGTCTCTCTTCTGGAGGCCGAGGGCTATGCCCCCTCCCGCTATTTCTTCGAGATGCTCCGGCCCAACATGGATGACATACCCGATCTGCCGCTGCCCGAGGGCCTGGAGGTCCGTCCCGTCCCCCCTGAAGAATATGGAAGGCTCTGGAAGGTGAACGAAGAGATATTCCAGGATCACTGGGGCGCCCGCCCCTACAATGACGAGGAATTCAAGAACTGGAAGGAGGACCCCCTGTTCCAACCAGAGCTGTGGCAGGTTGCCTGGGACGGCGACGAGATGGCGGGGATGGTGTTGAGCTTCATAGACGAGGAGGAGAACCGGGAATATGGACGGACGTGGGGCTACCCGGACGACATAGGTGTCCGCCGCCCGTACCGACGAAAGGGATTGGCCCGCGCGTTGCTAGCCCGCGCGCTCGAACAGCTCAAGGAACAGCTTG
>DAOVJP010000275.1 GCA_030673205.1 Thermoplasmata archaeon | reverse complement strand
TGGAGTTGACGCCAAAGGGGAACGCCTCCCTCTTGACGGGGGATAGGGTGTACATCGGGAAGGACGCTGAGAAGAGGGAGAAGATACTCCATGTGAAGAGGCGGATACATTTCGAGGATCTCACCCACGCCGCACAGAACGAGTTGCCTTATATCATCTTAGACCTGGTCCATGGTCAGGAAGAACGTTTTGTAAAATTCTTCAACGATGCCCAGGCCATAACCACCCGCTTTCATATGCTGGAACTTCTACCGGGATTGGGCAAGAAGAGCATGTGGTCCATATTGGATGAGAGAAAAAAAGCCCTTTTCAAAGATTTCCACGATATAGAAGAAAGATCGAATGTGAGGCATCCGGACAAACACATAGCCAAGCGGGTGGAGATAGAGATATCGGACCACTCCCAGAAATATCATCTTTTCGTCACCAGATAGGGCGTGTGATGTTATGCATCACAGGAAAAGGATGGGCCAACATTTCTTGATAGATGAGAACATAGCCTGCCGACAAGTGGCATTGGCACACATAGAGAAGGGGGATCGTGTGTTGGAGGTCGGAGGGGGGCACGGGATGCTGACCGGATTATTGAAAGAGGCGGGGGCTTCTCTCACATGCATAGAGAAGGATGCCGTGTTGGCCAAAGAGCTCACGACCCGATTCCCCGAGGTGAGGACCATACACGAGGATGCTCTTCAAGTGGAATGGCCGCCCTCCGACGTGTTCGTTTCGAACATACCCTACGTCATCTCCTCCCAGATATCCCTTCGGATATTGAAACAGGGGTTCAAGAGAGCCGTAGTGATGTATCAGGATGAGTTCGCTCGGCGTATCACCGCTGGCCCGGGATCGAAGACCTATTCGCGGCTGGGGGTGAAGATGCAATACAAGAACAGATGCCACATAGCGTTCACTGTGCCCCGGGCCGCCTTCTCCCCTCCTCCCAACGTCGATTCGGCGGTGGTCGTTATAGAACCAACCTCCCCAACAATAGAGGCCGTGGATGAAAAAGCGTTCTTCAAATTGGTGGACGTTCTTTTCTCCCATCGGAGGAAGAAGGCAAGGAACAACATTATCGGGGCGAGGCATCTCTTCACAACGAAGGAGCGTGCGGACGAGTTGGAGGCTATTGTTCGTGATTGGCCCCTTGGGGACAAGAGGGTGGAGAGCATTTCTATCCAGGATATGGTGGAGCTTTCCAACAGGTTGAGCTCTTCCTGTTCTAAGATATAGGCTGTTCATTCAGCCCTTTCTCACACTGTGTCGTTTCCAGCAGTGTCGTTCTACAATTATTCCAGCAGTGCCTCTCTCCACTTTCCTACTGTGCTATTTCCAGCAGCGCCGCCCTCTCCAATGCTTCCCCCGCTCTCTCTGTTCGCCACGGGATAGGGAGAGGCTCCATCCCCAACCATTCTATCATCTCTGATGCGGACAAACGCCTTTCGTTCCTTGTGGAAAAGGCCACCATCCACACCTCGCTGTCCCCCTCTTCCAAGCCTGCCTCCGCTATGGCCTTGTTCACATGGGGGCTGCCTGCAACGTAGAGCAGTGTCTCCATCCCAATGTCTCGGGTCCTGGCCGTTCCACCATTCCATCGTCTCAGCGCGTGCAACGCACAGGTGAGCAGATGCTCTTCCCCTTCCACCGCTTTTCCAGAAGCGAAGAGCATATCCATTCCCATCTCCCTTGCCCTCTCCTTTTTATTGAGAATGAACGCGTTCACATCATCTATGCCGGTCTTTCCTCTGAGAACACATACCCACGTTGATGAAAAACGCCTCCATCCACCGTCCTTTTCATGGAAGGGATGGCACATGCTCAATCCCCTACGATCACTACGGGGATGCGGCTCTCGGCGAGAACCTCTCTCTCCAAACGCCCCATCGCCGCCTTCTTGTTCACCTTTCTTATCTTGTATCTCAAACTGGGGGATCCGCGGCTGAAGACCATTATATCGTGCTTGTCGGACCAGGCCAGTATCTCTCTTTCAAGATTGCCCTTGATCTCCCGACCTTTGAAAACCACATCCAATTTCTGCGCTTTCGATTCGATGTTCCTCAAGGCCGGCTTGGGGTGGTGCTTGCCCATGTATAGAGCATGGAGTTCTGCCTGGAAATGATCGGCTATGACAACTGCCAATTCGCTCGCCGACGTGGAATAGTGGCTCCCGCTGGTAGGATTCAGGATCAACCGCGGCTTCTTCAGCGGCACGTCGATGGGAACTACGATCACCGGACAATGTGTCTTTTCCAGCACATGAAGACAGGTGCTACCCAAGCAGGCGTGGCATTCCTTTCCGGTCTTGGCAGTTACCAGCAGCTCTATCTGGTTCTCCTTGGCATACCTCAGTATCTCTTTGGAAGGCACCCCTTCCGTTATGGAGGTCTTCACCGAGGTCACGCCCATCTCCTTCAACAGATGCTTCCCGGAGTCGACGGCCTTTTGTGCGGTATTCTTCAACTCCTCCCGCACCATATCGCTCATGGGAACGGTCTTATCGCTTGTATCCACAACACTTAACAGGTGGAAGCGTGAACGGGGAAAAAGAGTTGCGGTATATCTGAGTCCATGCCGTACTGGAGGAAGGTCATCTGTGGCTACTAGAATATTCTGGAACATTTCCGACCCCTAGAGGTGAAAAGCCTACTGTCCCCTTCTCTCTTTCGCTTTGACCCTGAGCCCTTTGTAGCCGCATCTCCTGCAGCGGGTGGCTCGGATGGCATTTCTAGCACAACACTTCATGCATATCTTTTTGTTCAAAAGGCGTGCCTCAGCTTCGGGGAAACGTGCCATTTTTCTACCTCGGACCCCTATAAAAACATGTGGTATTAATAC
>DAOVJP010000304.1 GCA_030673205.1 Thermoplasmata archaeon | reverse complement strand
TGGTGGCGCACCCAGCGTAGGAGAGACCATCACTGCCATACTGAATATTCCGGAGAAAATGCCGTATAATACTGCGGTGGATGGATGGGTCACGGCCATAGACGGGGACGGCATACCCGTCCCCGATGCCACCATCGCCCTCTCAGCCACAGGAGTGACGTTCTCGGCCGCCACCGGCACCACCGACACGAACGGCACGTTCCAGTTCACCGCCACCGGCACCACCCAGGGATATATAGCGGTAGAGGCTACAGCCTCCCATGGAGATGCATCCTTCACCGCCACAAAGGTCATCAACGTGGTGGCAGGGATGCCCCCGACACTCTATCTCACCGCCACACCCGACAACGTATTCCTCGCCGCCAGCGGGACCACCAACGTAGCATTGAGGGTAGTGAACGAGGCTGGAAACGGCGTTGAAGGGGCTGTAGTGTCCCTCGATGAAGGACTCATGGGCTATGGTAGCATAGACCACGCCACGGTCACAATGGATGCCAATGGAAAGGGCACCATGGTGTACACCGCTCCGACCACGCTGCCCATCAATAAACATATTGACGTGAGGCTGTCGCTCTCTGTGAATCCAACGGACACATACTCGAGCGGTAGGATAAACACCGTTACCCAATTCATAGTTGTGAAGAACGCTGCAGCCAGCCAGTGGCATCTCGTGGAGATAGTGGGAGCTACGGCCTATGCCTGTGACAACACCACGAACGCTACCACCATATCCCTAAAGACGATAGGCGAGACCGGCGTAGCCATAGCGAGCGAGACCCTGGCCATATCCTACAGCAACCCAGATGTGCTCTTCAATGCACCAACATCAGTGGTAACGGATGCCAACGGAGAGGCCGACATCTCCGTACAGTTCTTAGGCGACATAGACACCACAGCAACCCAGATATGGATAGAGAACATGCTGGTCGCCAATGGTGTGGGAGCAGGGTTGACCATTCTCTACAAGGGAGCTACCATCCCCACTGACCCAGTATACGGCGGTGTCGTCACCATAAACCAGGCGCCCATGATGGACCCGGATAGCGGAGACGGATTGAACTTTACCATAGAACTGTACGACCTGGATGGCAACCCACCTGCAGGCACCGTGCCGGTATCGCTCGTCATAGGACAACCACCACAAGGCCCCACCGCAGCCCTGGAGAACGCTCCGGAATATATCTACAGCACCCTGGTGGACTATGCGGGCCTCCAGCTGTTCACTGACCTGGATAACGGGGCGATAAGTACCGGCGGATACATACTGTCCGATCTGCTCAACGATTCGGAGATAGACGCCTTGAACGATGGATATGATTCCTGGCAGGCACTCGAGGATGACTGGTGGACCTTCGTCGACCGGAATAACATGACCGCAGTGGAGATAGTGGGAGGAACGGCGTCCTTCAACATAACCTCGGACAGCATCGTGCTCTCCGACTCCATACCCAGCATAATAGTGGCCCCCATATCCAAAGCCGGCTTCTACGTGACACCAGATTACAACAACTTCTATTGGACGTTGGAAGGAGCTACGGCATTCAAGACCGACTTCGTGATGGAACGCACCGATACGATGGCCTCAGTGAAATACGAACTGGACAACGGGATACTCCGAGACTTCGCCCCAGGGAACACGTCCACGGGCACGGTCACCGTGTATGATCAAGACAGCAATCCCATAGCTGGCATTGATGTAGCGAGTTCTGTTCAGGCCTATGGATCTAAACCATTCTTCAGCGTGGACGTTGCCGGAGCAACCAATGCTAGTGGTTCAACCACATTCACCGTTACAGGGGGCATCGAAGATACCAGCGGGACCCCTCTCTCCAACATTGTGAGGCAACCTCTCTACCTCGAACCCAAGGCGGCGGGATACGCCAACATATTCGCATCCATAGAGATATTCGACGTACCATTCCAGCCCTATGTCACGATGGAGGCCACGAAGCTGGTACAGGAGCAGACCAGCGCATCCTCGGTAACGTTCACCGCAAAGCTCACGGATGAGAGCGGAGTTGCCATGGACGGAGTGGAGTTATTGTTCTCCACCACTAAAGGGACGTTGGCGGCGGACAACGCCACCACAGATGCTAACGGAACGGCCACCATGGTATTCACCCCCACATTGGAGACGGGAGAGGTGTTCGCCATATCCGACGTGTCTGCCAGTGTCAGCATCATTGGATATGGAGGCGGCTCGGCCACCTTATCTGTGGTGTCCTACCACCCGCGGCCTGTGTTGGATGACATAACCCTTCCGGAGAGCGGCTCTACGATATCGGGCTCATCCACAACCATCAGCGGGAAGATATCCGATGAGGAAGATATCGTATCCCTGACCGTATCCATCGACAACGGCGATCCCATAGACATAACGATAGCCGCGGACGGCTCCTGGAGCTACGACATCACCAGCCTCTCCCCGGGAGAGCACACCATAACCGTCATCGCCACGGACTCCTATGGTGTCAGCACGGAGTACACAAGCACCATAACCGTGGAAGACGAAGAAGAGAGTTCGTCGCTGATATTGATCATAGTGCTCGT
>DAOVJP010000055.1 GCA_030673205.1 Thermoplasmata archaeon | reverse complement strand
TTGAACAACAGATAAAACAACAAAAGATAACAACAGAGGAAGCAAACGATCTCTCATTCGTTGCCCTTCAAGGAAGAGCAAAAAACGGAGGAATTAAATAATGTCACTTATCTTACAGTCCGATGAAAGGGGTTCACTCCAGTGGTGAAGATTAATGCTGCGGAGGTTACTCTGCGAGGCTTCACGATCTCTGGTTGCAATGGAAGTATATGGGATGTTGGTGTCAGGCTGGTAAATAGTCCGAAGTGCATCATAGAATACAATAATGTGTCCAATAACGGGAAGGGAATATATCTTTTCGCCGGTTCAAATAATGTTTCAATAACGAATAACATCGTTACCCAGAACAGGTATGGGGCGATAGGTGTTCAAGAGCCATGCAATGATACCATGGTAACAAGGAATAATGTCTCATACAATGGGGGTGGCATTGGATGTATATATGGTTCGAAAAGGACGCATATTGAACACAACTATGTTGCGCATAATGGTATTTCTGGCATCACACTTTCCGGTTTGAACAATTCTGTCCTTAACAATACCATTCTATCAAATGATGACTGGGGAATAAAAATAAATTGTGCTTCAGATAGCCTGATTCAAGGGAATTCTATAATCTCACATAGCCACGAAGCGATGCTCATCCTATACAGTTCAAATATTCAAATTCTATCCAACGAGATTATGAATTGCTCATCTGGTATATATATAGACGACCTTGTGGATTATCCTAGCACTATTCCTTTGCCAGACAATTACGTGGTTGCTAACAATGTCATTTCCTTGTGCACGAAAGATGGAATCCATGCGGATTACGATGTAGACAATTCATTTATTCAGAACAATACCATTTCTCTCTGTGGAAGATACGGTATCAGTTCGTCATCTGAAACGTCTATAATTGCCAACAACACTATTTCTTCGTGTAACGTATCCGGCATATGGCTGATGGGCACAGGGTGCTTCAACAATGTCGTCTCGGCCAACAACATTTCTCACTGTGAGAATGGGCTGTCTGTCGAATTGGGGTGGAACAATACTATCGACGGCAATGACATAGTGGGTAATACGAATGGAATCCTTATAGATCGAGGCGATCAAGGCAACACTTTTTCCAATAACCGGCTATATGGAAATGGAATCGTGCACCATTGGTACATTGTTGAGCAGAAGGTCAACTACTTCGATTCTACAAACCTCGTGAACGGTAAGCCATTGTACTATATCCGAGACCAGGTTGGCGGCATTGTTCCCGATGATGCTGGGCAGATCATCCTAGTTAACTGCTCAGACATGGTCGTTGAAGACCAGAACATATTCGACGCAGAAGGTATCGATGCTGTTTTCTCCACCAACATAACTATCCGGAATTGCAACTTGTCCTCGAACAACCATGACGGCCTTCACCTGTACTCTTCTACACATAGCGAGATTTATGGCAACGCTGCTTCCTACAACGCCTACAGTGGCATCAATATCAATCACACCTCAAAGTACAACAGAATTCACAACAACACCGTAGCTCATAATTCCCGGGGCTTGAGCTTCGATGCTAGTTCAACATATAACGTAGCGGCCAATAACATGGTTACGAACAACGGATTTGGTTTCTTCCTAAACCAATCTTCACACTACAATGTCATCTACAACAACGATTTTCTCAACAACAACTTACACGCCTACGATATGTGCAACAGCACCTGGAATCTAAGTACGCCCATTGGCGGCAACTTCTTTGATGGTTGGACCATGTCGGATGCTAATCATGATGGCTTTGTCGATTCAATATATGTAATACCCGAAGGACGCAATGAAGATCATCTCCCGCTGACAAGAGACTCTGACTGGGACAACGTCTCCGATTTTGATGATGCATTCCCTACCAACCCCAACGAGTGGAACGACACCGACGGAGACAACGTGGGAGATAACAGCGATGCCTTCCCCAATGACCCAGACGAGTGGAATGACTCTGACAACGATTCTGTCGGGAACAATGCGGACGCGTTCCCCGAAGACCCAGATGAGTGGAACGACACCGATGGCGACGGGATGGGAGATAATTCCGATGCATTCGTAGATGACCCCGCTGCCAGCAAAGACACGGACGAGGACGGTTTCCCGGACGAGTGGAACACAGGGATGAACCAGACAAATAGCACGACCAATCTCACGTTAGACGCATTCCCGAATGACGCAAACGAGACAACAGACACAGACAATGATGGTGCAGGCGATAACTCTGATGCTTTCCCAAACGACTCCACGGAGACCACCGATACGGACAATGATGGCGTAGGCGACAACGCCGACGCGTTCCCCAACGACGCCACCGAAACACTAGACACCGATGGTGACGGTGTGGGGGACAATGCGGACGCCTTCCCGTTAGATGCTTTTAAGAGTATGGAAACCACGCCAAAGAACAACACCATGCTCTACCTTCTCGCACTAGTTGCAATTGCTGGAATCGCCGGGGCGGTGGTAATACTGAGACTCAAGAAGAAACCCGACATTCCGACAGGGACCAAAGAAACGGAAAACACCCCGCCCGAAGAGGAGACGGAAGAATAGGCGCCTCCGAAGCAGTAGAACTACTGATCAATGCCATAGAAGACCCCAATGGAAGCATGTCCGGTAGCGTCGCCTGGGCACTGGGAGGTGAAGAGGATGAGTGCTATTGATGCCAAGAGCAGGCATCATAAATACATAGTACAAATGCCAGTAGATATATCTACACAAAGTGAAATCGAGATTTTTTCACTTCAAAACATTGTGCCCGCTTTGGAATGTAATAAGGATGCGGCCGCCGGGATTTGAACCCGGGCAGAAAGCTTGGAAGGCTTTAATCCTAACCAGCTAGATCACAGCCGCAGAATGAGCGTATGCGAATTCAAGGCTGGGACCAGGGGAATTGCAAAGCAATTCCGACGCGTCACAGCCGCTTGAAGGAACGAGTTTGCGAGTGATCGAAAGCGACGGTGAGAGGCGGGCGAGTTTACGAGCCCGATGAATCACAGCCGCACGAGTGAGTTTGCGAATGGCCGAGTGCGGTTGTGATAGGGGGACGAGCTTGCGAGTCCCACGAGTCACAGCCGCAGGGATTCGACCAGAGGAGCTCATTTTGCTCGTTCCTCGTCTCCGAATCCTTTTTGGCACGGGTATTAGGTGCTCCCAATAGTCGGAATGCAGGCATTCCGCCAATGGTCGCACCGTTGCTTGTTTGTTGCTGGGATTGGTGCTCCCAAGGGGATTCGAACCCCTGTCCCCAGCTGTCTTCAGACGCGGTCTGAAGGGTTAGCTGAACCATTTTCCGCGCCTACGAAAGGCTGGAATGATTGGCCGGGCTACACTATAGGAGCAAATTGTTTCCAATTTGCGACCAGGAGGAACTTGTGGGCAAGTTCCTCCATGGGTGAAACGCTCTGCGTTTCATTGCGGTTGAGAGCACCACAAGAGCGGTGAAACTCCCATTTCCGCTGTGGGCGGAGGTGCTCTTCGGCCTGGTATCTTGATATGGCTAATAATATTTGTGGTCCATGGGGGGGGGAGGTCTATCGAGAGGAGACGCTCGTTCTGTCACAAGGGAGGGCCTCGTGCTTTCTTACCTCTGGTCCTGTGCCTCTTGATCTTCTCCGTAGGATTATATACAGCTATACCTATGCTCTCGGAAGGAGCGAGGAAGGGCCGAGGAGGTTCGGTTGTAGACATCTTTCTTGCTCTGTCCAGAGTGTAGGAGTGAGGAGTAATTATGCCAATAGAAGAGAGTGTCGTGTGTGAGTGTGTGCAGGAGAAGGCCGCAAGCAGTGCGTGGCGGGGAATGTTCTTTGCGTTGGCCTTTGTGGCAGTAGCGATATTGGCGTTCTGCATGGTCGCCAGCGAGGAGGCTGGTGCCGTTGATTTTGATGTGGCGAACATCAGCGGGACCGTGTACTACGATGACAGGGTGACTCCCATAGACGGGACCGAGGCCGCGGGAAGGTATGTGGCTATTAGCTCTCCATATCCTGATTTCTCTTCCCCTCCCATCGATGCCTCTGGCTATTACGCCACGAGTATAATATATCGTTTTGGGGACACTATCGATCTCGATTATCAGCATGATGATAATGCTACCCACGGCTCCGTGCAAAGGACTGGGGCATCTACCATGGTGGTGGATATCGTCACGGACCTGCAAGTGCCGCCTTCGCCGGTCTACAATGTGGACAAGAACCAGAGCTATGCCACGATCCAGGCGGCGACCGATGATGCAGGTCCATACGACACTATAACTATCGGGGACGGCGTGTTCGGCGCGAATTTGATCATCAGCAAGCCTCTAACGCTCATTGGCGACGGGATGGACCAGACCACGCTCATCGATGCGCAGGGCGGGATCGGCATGTATATTGGTAGCAACGATGTCTTTGTGAGCGACTTCAAGGTGATCAACGGAACATACGGTGTTTACATAGACCTCGTGATGAACGTGACGGTGGAACAGTTCAACTGCTCCGAGCACTCGATGGGCGGGTTCTACGTAGACCTTTCCTCCTTTGTCACTCTGAGGGATGTCCTCGGCTTCGTCAACGGGGGATCGGGAATAGCGTTCTCCAGTTGCGACCACTGTCTGGTGGACAACGCCACCATTGCATGGAACGACGAGTCGGGCGTAGCGATATTCGATGGTCATAACAACACCATCTGGAGGAGCACCCTGTGGGAGAACAACCAGAACCTCGCTCAGTCCGGCCTTTATCTAGATGGTACCGTGGACAACATAATACTGGACAACTACATCCACGACAACCCGATGTACGGCGTCTTTTTGATGGGCTCCAACTACAACGAACTGCTCTATAATCAGATCATATTCAACTGTGGAGGCGAAGCGGGCCTTTACATGTTCGACTCGAGCTGGAACTACATCTATGAGAACAACATCTCTTCCAGCACTGGCAACGGCATAGAGATGGGCAGTTCAAACTTCAACGTTTTCGAGAACAACACCATCAATGAGAACAACCAGTTCGGCTTGGAGAGAGGTGGCCTGACCGCCTACCAGTCCGAGCACAACATATGGATGAACTGCACCTTCTTGGCTAACTTGGGATACGGCGTGTGGTTCTTCGATTCCCACGACAATCAGTTCGTTTCCTGTGAGATATCGGACAACGAAAAGGATGGCATCTACATGGAATCGGCGAGCTGGAACACGTTCCAGGACTGCGACATACACAGGAACAACATACCTGGAGGACATCTGGCTGGCTTATACTTGGATCACAGTCACAATAACACATGGGAGGACTGCAGGGTAAACGACAACAACAATGCAGGATTCTATATTTGGGGCAGCAATGATCTATCATTCACCAACTGCCAGATATACGACTCTATCGGGAGTGGCATATACATGGACGGGGGAACTGGCACCTTCTCTGGCTGTGAGATACTGCGCTCCATCGGCTTTGGTCTCAGCGCCTCCAACTCCGTCGTGGCTCTAATCATCAACACCACCATCGCCAACACCACCCTGGACGACATAAACGTAGACGGGGATTCCCACATCACCGCCCTCAATACCACCTTCGCCACCTGGGCGATAGACGACCCAATCTCCTCCATCACTGTCCAGTGGTACCTGGACGTATACGTTGTGGATGAGGCGTTCGCGCCCGTGCCCGGGACCAACGTGTGGGTGAACGACACATTCGCCGCCCCCATATTCACCGGCGTCACCGACGGATCGGGATACTGCCGCTGGATCGTGTGCACGGAATACGTGCGGGACCTGGCAGGCAGGACAGAACACACCCCCCACTGGATAGAGGCCGCCAACGCCACCCACTATGGCGATGGCTCGGCATTGATGGATTCCAGCTACACCAGGCAGATACAGATCACCGCCCCTGTCATAGACATACTCGTGGAGAAGCAGGTCTGGAACTCCACCTCCGGCGCATGGGTGGATATGATGTTCTCCCTCACAGGCGCTGTTGAGCGTTTCAACATCTCCATCCAGAACACAGGGAACCAGGATCTGGAGCATGTGGAGATCACGGATTTCCTTCCGGAATGGCTGAACTACATGAACAGCGCCACTGTCAACGGCCTCCCATACGAACCGGATTGGATGGACCTCGACATGGGCATATTGCAATGGGACATATGGGCCCCAGGAATGCCCCTGGCCCCCGGCGAGTGGCTGTACCTCGAATTCGATGTTCTCGTCAACAACACTGGATACCACTATAACTGGGTAGAGGTCACAGGATGGGCATTCAGTGGATCGGACACGGAGGAGGAGGCGAATGCCACGATAATCGTGGCCTCGTATCGGGGCGACCTGATATTCGAGCACAACCATCAGCTCATCGGGGACGATATCTACGAATATCCGCCCGTCACCCAGGTCGTGCCTAGAGGCATAGTGATAGGCGAAGTTCAGGTCTGGAACTTCTGGGTCCAGAACGATGGGAACGTAAATGATCTCATCACCCTTATGTGGGACAACTCCACTATGCCATTCGGTTGGGATATGTGGATCACATACCTCTACGATGATAACGGCACTGAAGTACCATTCAACATAACCGCTAACGGGTCATGGTCGGGGGTCTTGTCTCCGTGGCAGGCTGCCCAATTCGTACTTACCATATATTGCCCGCCCTCCGCATCCGTGGGAGATCAGGGGCAGGTGGACCTGGAGGTATCTGACAGCGGCGTGCCCATGTGGCACGACCCGGACGGCGGGGTCGCAGTAGCGATCACCATCGCCCCTGACAGCATAAGGATAGGCGACTGGGATGACGAGCTCCAGGCATATTCCGAGATGCCGGACCTTGAATATCCGGTCAGTGTATCGGGAGATGTGAACGGACCATTCTACGCCTTTTTCTGGAACTCTACCTTCGATATGAGCACCGGCCAGTTGGTCGAAGTATGGTGGAACTATACCAACGCTGACGGCGCAAGCGGATGGTGCACACCCAACGGAACGAACATGGCCAATGAAACGGATATTCACACAGGGGACACAACGGGCAACCTCACGTTCCACGCCTCTTACTGGAATGCTGGCCTGGGCACATGGTGGAACGATACCTGGATAGTGTACATCACTATAGGATGGGATGAGTTGAACCTCACCTACACGCCTGGAGGAGTGGAGATACCGGGGAACGAGACCGCTCCCCAAGACATATTTGCCGGGACCGAGGTCACATTCTATGACAGTATCTTCAACCACACCTCGGGATATGTGTGTCTAGCTCCGACAGGTGACGTGGTCATAGAGGGCGGGAGCGCCCACATCACCGCATGGGGCTGGGGAGTATTCAACATGACCGTGGGAAACACCCTCGGTCTGGTATATGTGAACGTCTCCGTGGACTTCGACGGCGGCATCTGGTACAACGACACCGTGGTGTTCAACGTGCTGGCCCCCACTCCTGACATATTCATGGAGAAGAAGGTGTGGAACTCCAAATTCGGCATATGGGACGATCTAGTGTTCTCCGACGAGGGCTTTGTGGAACGTATGAACATCTCGATCCAGAACACAGGGGAGGCTGTGCTGACCAATGTAGTGGTGACCGACGTCATGTCCAATGGTCTCCTCTATTGGAACAACGCCATGGTGAACGGCATTCCATACGAGCCGGATTGGATGGATGCGGGCGGTCAGATATTCCAGTGGCACATCTCGTGGGACCTGGCCGTTGGAGAGTGGCTCTACATAGAGTTCGACGTCTATGTGGACCAGAAAGCATACCTTACCAACTGGGCGGACGCATCCGGTTCCTCGGCGTATGATGGCACCAGGGTCAACCTCAATGATACGGCGACGGTA
>DAOVJP010000018.1 GCA_030673205.1 Thermoplasmata archaeon | reverse complement strand
GGACATCGCAATATTGGTGGGCACCGATTTCAACGATGGTATCAAAGGCATAGGGCCGAAGAAGGCATTGAAGCTCATCAAAAAGCACGGGGACATCGAAGAGGCGTTGGACAACATCGACAAAGAGATGGATGGCTACATGGGGACCAGAGAGAGCTATAAGAGGACCAGAGAGATATTTTTGGAGTCCAAGGTGAACGACGACTATGCGTTGGAATGGAGGCCGCCCTCCAAGGATGCGGTCATGTCCTATCTCTGTGGGGAGAGGGGGTTCAGCGAGACAAGGGTCGGGTCCGCCATATCGCGAATGGAGAGGGCGGTCAGCCTCCGTTCCCAGAAGAATCTCGATCAATGGTTCTGAGAATACGAACCTGAGAATAAGTATGTGATCTAGTAGCGTTCTGTGATCTAGTAGCGATCGAAATATATACAGTTAATCGAAACACCTATCTACTATATCGATAGATGACGTGGTGTGACACAGATCAAAAGAGAGTTCCTGGCCATCGACGATCTCGATGTGGCAGGCGCAACCGTGCTGCTACGGGTGGATGTGAACTCCCCATTGAACCCGGAGACAGGAAGCATACTGGATGACACGAGGATGCGAAGGCATCTGCCCACCATAGGGGCGTTGAACGAAGCCCGTCTCGTCATATTGGCACATCAGGGCAGACCAGGCTCCAAGGATTACGCCCCGTTGGAGGCACACGCCCGCCATCTCTCCGGACTGCTAGGCCAACACGTTGGATATGTGGACGGGCTCATCGGCCCATCCGTCAAAAGGGCGGTCAAAGCGCTCAGACCGGGAGAGAAGCTCTTGTTGGAGAACACCAGATTCCACGCGGAAGAGGTGGCCATAAAGAAGGAAGAGGCGTTCAACAACACCCTTCTGGTCAAGAACCTCTCCGCGCTGGCCGACCTCTATGTCAACGACGCATTCGCCGCCTCACACCGCGCCCAACCCTCCTTGGTCGGTTTCGTGGAACGACTCCCATGTGCCGCAGGCCTGTTGATGGAACATGAACTGAGCAACCTGTTCAAGGCCTTCGAGAAGACAGAGGGTCCGAGCTTTGCGGTCCTGGGCGGGTTGAAAGTGGATGACTCCATCCGCGTAATGGACCACATACTTTCAGAGAACATAGTATCCTCCGTGCTGTCCGTAGGGGTGGTGGCTAACATCGTCCTCATGGCACAGGGACACCAGCTTGGAAAGCCGAACATCTCTTTCCTGGAAAAGGAGGTGCCAGGATACCAGGCGTTGGTGGAAGAGACCAAGGGATTGTTGAAAAAACATGGGGGGAAGATAGAGGCGCCAAAAGACCTAGCGCTGAACGTCGACGGGAAGAGAGAACACATACCAGTCGGAGATCTGCCAACAGAACATCCCATATTCGACATAGGCATCGAATCCATAGGATACTACACCCACATCATAGAACAGGCGGAGAAAGTGATACTCAACGGGCCCGCTGGCGTCTTCGAGATTCCCGCCTTCTCGGACGGCACCTTCGAGATATTCCGCGCCATGGCTAGATGCAAAGGGTACACCGTCATGGGCGGAGGACACACCAGCGCAGTGGCGGAAAAGCTCAGGGTGGAAAAGAGGATAGATCACATAAGCACAGGCGGTGGCGCCCTCATAAACTATCTAGCTGGCAAGAGGATGCCCGTCATCGAAATGTTGAAAAAGAGCAAACGAATGTACGACGAAGGTGCATACGAGGCAACGTGAGTCTTCTCACCAGTATTCTACTCGCAACTCTCTTCCATTCGCATCGATAACGCGTAGCGTTCCGCCGCACAAGGGAACACCAGTGTTCCCCGTGCTCCGAAATGTACAACATTTCGTCGTGTGAGCAAACGAATGTTTGCGAACCGTCGGAATATATTCCGCCTCTCAGGAACTAACGTTCCTGAACAGGCGGTGGTTTGCGCGCAAAACTGGTGGGAACGCCTCTGGCGCTCCCCCCGTTCGGAAAGACGTGGTCTTTCCTCATGCCGCCGTGGCTCAGCTGGTAGAGCGATTGATTCGTAATCAATAGGTCGAGGGTTCGAATCCCTCCGGCGGCTTATACTAACCACTTGTATAAATGACCCCAAGCGGAGGGTTCGGAAGGGGGAGCCGAGCAGAACGAGGTTCCCACGCATCGAATCCCTCCGGCGGCTCTTTTCACCTCGGGTGAAAAGGCAAGGGGAAAGCTTTGCTTTCCCTGCAGTCCGGAAACATACGTTTCCGGTCTTATTAACCACTTGTATAAATGACCCCAAGCGGAGGGTTCCCTGCTTGAAACGCATAATAGCAATTATGAGATAATGTTTCAAGCTAGGCGGAATTTATTCCGCCGTACCGGCGGCTCTTTTCACTTTGAGTGAAAAGGCAAGGGGAAAGCTCTGCTTTCCCTGCAGTCCGGAAACACATGTTTCCGGGTTTTTACGTATTCAAAAAGACGGGAGGAAGCCTTGCTTCCTCCAGCGTCCGGAAACGCATGTTTCCGGTCTTATTACCTAACAGTTTCTACGCATGGCGCTGGAAGGGCGGTATGGGCGGTTAAAAATTAGCACCACCCGAATATTTAATAATCCATATCCTTTACTACTTATAGTGGTCTGCATGGAAGGTCAACAATCTTCGCAGGGTGTGCTAGATGTTCAACCGAACAAGATGATGGAGAATCAAAACGCGAGCAATAACCCACCTCCAATGCCCCCAACTGCCAGCAAGATCCCTCTCTTGGTGGCGGCGATCGTCATTGTCGCGACCGTTGGTCCGGGGACATTTTATTATATGTCATTATTTCAGCCGCAGGGAACACACACAGGAATGATGCTTCCTCTATATGCAGATATGGAAGAAAAGTTAGACGGATGGCTGATAAATGTGACCAAGGTGCATGAGAATGAGTACATAGAAAATACCAGCAGTGTGTCGGTATATGTGCTGTCACCCATTGACGGAAGCAAGTTGACACAGGCCATGGGCGAACCGACCGCCACGACGTGTAACATAACGTGGAACGACTTTGGCGAGATGAACGTGATCGACGCCGGGGACTCGTTCTGGATACAGGATGCTGATCATACGCTCAGATACCACAAGTTCGTCATAGACCTCGGCGATTGCACTGCGGAAGTCCCGTTGAAATAATTTTACGCTTCAATGAGCCACGATTATACTATTCACTGGTGCAAGCCATTCTCTTATGTAATTTCCATGCAAGACAGTCGCCTTTCCTTCAATGCAGGATCAATATGGCCAGTAACAACCACGGGGTTTCCAACAACCACCGACGCAGGAGCCTTACGCTCAGCCATTCGCGCGAAGGGAATTGATCGGAAAACTGAAGGCTAGTAGCTCCATTTTTACAGTTAACCTAACGCATCTTTTGTATTAGCAAAAGGTCGGCGGAAACCCGTTTCCGCCAGGACAGATGACCCCAAGCGGAGGGAACCAAAAAGGAAAATACGACAGCAATATATTTATGATGGACCCTTCTTATGCACATTCGCCCCTATGGAGGACATCGAATGCGCGGATCTCGAATATTAGCCCTTTCAATGGTCGTACTGTTCGCCCTATCGGCCCTTCCAGTTAGTGTAGACTCCGTTACCCCAGCCGTGGACCCGGCGGATGGGTTCTACGATGTGGACCTGTATCTTGTCAGCGAGAATGACACTTACACGTTCAACACCTCTTCGCCTATGGGCCTCCAAGGGAACATATCGTGCACGTCGGGCGTGGAATTCAGCATAGAGCTTGAGGCGGATATGAATGTGGTGGTCAGTGGGACAGGAGGCCTGAACCTCACGGTATTCAAGGCGCGTTCCGTCGGTCTCCTCTATCCCCCTCCCGACAAGATATTGACCGCCACCTTGTCCAACGGCTCTGACCTTGTGGCTGAGGGAGAGGTGGTCGTGAGCGCATTGGGAGATTATACGATAGACATGGCGTTCACATCGGGAACGGAATATCTGTTCTCCGAGGGCAGCACTTTGGATCTCAAGTTGGAGGGGGAGGTGACCGTGGTCGGCGATAACAATGGCTATGGCATGCTCGCTCTTCACGCCCTTTCCATCCCGGACATCACCACCTATACCATCAACCCCCGTGGCGGGTACAACTCAACCTTCTATGTGAACGACTGGCCTGACACGATGATGAACATCACCGGCGTGATATCCGCGGCCTTTGGTGAGTGGGATATAGGATCGGTGGAGATCGAGGTGAACGGGACGCAGGAGGATGCGAACCGGGCAGGACTCGTGTACTGGGTGGAGTGGGACTTTTCTTCCCTGGGTCCTGGCGATTACGACTATGGGGTTACAGTGACCGATGTCCAGAACAATGAGTACAGGGTCGATGGCGCTTTCTCCATATTGGATAAGGGATTGTTGATGACCTCTCCCCTTCCATATCAAGACCCAGAGGGTAACGGCACCCTTGTCGACGGCATAAGCCGCGACGGTTACCACAGCTATGAGGTGAGTGTGAGGAATGTCGGCGCCTCTTCCGTGGGCTCCACAGAATTGTCCATAGAGACCGATCCGACCGTACCGGAGGATCATACCACCCACGTCGAACTAGACAAACATACGCTGACCGACATACCGGCGGATGGAGATGAGATCGTCCTTGTGAACGTGTCCGGCCAGGGAGCAAGTATAGGGACGGTTCTTCGTTTCATTCTATGGGCGGAGACAGGGGGTGACAGGTATTCGATGGCTTTCGCGATAGAGATAGTGCCTTTCAGGAGCGTCTCTCTGAACTCAACATATAGAAAGGAAGGGGGAGATTGGAGGACAGATGATGTCTATGCATATCCGGGAGAGGAGGTGGAGTTCAAGGTCACCGTGAAGAACACCAGCCCGGACGAAGAGGACCGGTTCAACATCACATTCTCTCCACAGGAAGAATCCGGTTGGACATTGGACTTTTCCATAGAATATGGTGAGATATTGCATCTGGATGTGGGGGAATCGGATGTTTTCTATGTGAATGTGACCGCCCCCTCTAGGTCCGACATACCCGATGGGCCGTTCACCATCACTATCACGGCCCATGCCATGGATGGCAGTGTGGTCAACGAGAGCGTGGCCGAGACCTGGCGACTCATCACAAATGCGGTTGTGGGGGTGGGGATTACAGGGGCGGACACAGAGACCGCATCTGCGGACACGGACGGGGATTTCGAAGAGGTGGAGTTCGAGTTCGAGGTGGATAATCAATACGATGAGGCGGCAACGCTCATGTTCTCGGTCTCCTCTCCCTCCGGATGGAAAGACGAGAAGCCAAAGGTGTATGTTGGCTCAACGCCAACCTCGTCCAAACTGGTTCCCGCACCAGACCCCATAACATTGAAGGTCAAAGTGAGGCCAACGCTGGAGACCGCTGCTGGCGATTACGAGTTTGAGCTCAAGGTCCAGAAGGATTCGGACATATACGAGAC
Source organism: Thermoplasmata archaeon (assembly GCA_030673205.1). Classification (GTDB taxonomy): domain Archaea; phylum Thermoplasmatota; class Thermoplasmata; order JAGHBH01; family JAGHBH01; genus DAOVJP01. The sequence continues at coordinate 5,916 of DAOVJP010000018.1, read as the reverse complement.
CAAGAAATTCACACTCACACTGGAGCCCATGATCCTTTTCAAACTCAAACCCGAGTCGAAAGAGTACACCGGAGCCGTGGCGGGGGATGGCAGCGTGCTCATCATATCGGTGGATGTGTTCAACAAGGGCAATTACAAAGAGAACGTTACGATAAAGGCCAGCATATACACAGCCCAGGGCGACAGAGAACTGCTGGATTGGCCGATCTCGGTCGCCACTAGCAACGTAGACCCCGCTCCCCAGGGAGCAGGAAGGGAGATAAATATCACACTGACCATTCCGAGGGATGTGGAGACCGGTGAATACGTGCTCGTTCTGATGGTGGAGGACAGTGATGGAGAAGAGGTGGAGATCAGTGGTGAGGATGAGATAACGATATTCGTCGAGGCCCCAATGGGACAGATGGTATCCATAGCCCTCTCCGAGATGTGGCTTCAACTGCTGTTATTCGTGGGAGTTATAGTGCTAGCTCTCATGGCGGCCCGGAAAAAGAACAGTGGGCAGGTTAGCGGGTAAGCACCTCGCAACCATCCTCGGTCACAAGTATCGTGTGTTCCTTTTGAGCAACCATGCCCCCTTCTCCTTCGACCAATATGGTGTAGGGAGCTATGGTCCCCCATCGGGTCAGTTTGGATAGGGAAGCGTTATCCGCTGTCTTCAGCCAGCGTTCTGCGAACGGGAGATGACCATGATTTCTAGTTATCTCCTCGTAGACTGGGACCAGGGCCTTGTTCTTCGGCACTCTCTCCCTCACGAGATGATATATGTTGCCTGGTTTGGTGCCTTCCACATACCCCCCTCCATTGGTGGAGAAGGGCTCTATGGCAACGGTCATACCCTCTTCCAATGGAACCCCCCGTCCTCCTCCGACGTTCGGGATGCTGGGGTCAGCATGGAGGTTGTATCTTTTCAGGCCATGGCCAGTGAGGTTCTCTATGGGCTTGTAGCCCATGGAAGCTATGGTGCGCTCCACCACAGCGCCTATATCCGAGGTCAAGACGCCCGGTCTTACCATATCCAGTGCTTTCTCCAAAGCCTCTTCGGAGGAGTGGATGAGAGTGGTCCATCGGTTGGTACCCACTTCCACTGTCAAAGCGGTGTCCGCGATATAACCATCTAGATGAGCGCCTACATCCAGTTTCACCACGTCTCCCCGGAGAAATACCAGCGGATCGTTCCGTGATGGTGTGTAGTGGGCCGCCACATCGTTTATGGCGATGTTCACGGGGAACGCCAGAGATGCTCCCAGGTCCAATATGCGCTTTTCCACAGCATTGGCCACGGCATGGAGGCTGCCCCCTTCCTTGATCATCGTGGCTCCGTGGTCACGGGCTTGTGCGGCGGCGAGACATGCTTCTCGTTGCAACTCTATACCATTTGTCATTCGGCCGTTCCCCTTAGTTCGTCATCGGCTTTAACTGGCCACCTATTGTAGCGCGGGGTCAAGAGACCCCTCACGTATAACCTTTATGGGCGCCCGGGCTTTGTCTTCTTTCTCTTTTCCCGTCCCTTCTTCGCTTCCTACTCCCTCCTCCTTTCTCTCTTTCTCCTCGTCCTCCCCCTTCCTCCCTCCCCCTTCTCCTCCTCCCCCTCCTTTCTCTTCCATTTCAACAGACACTACGGTAGAACCTTCTCCGGCAACACCGTGGGCGAGGATAATGGCCTCGCATCCTTCCCCCACTATCATGGCTTCTTCTTCGGAGGGCGTGTTACCATGTCGGTTAGCGCTGGTGGAGAGCAGGGGTCCTGTGACGGAGAGGATCTGTCTTGCAATAGGATGGCTGGGTATCCTGATGCCGAATAACTGGGATGGAGGGAGGGCGCTTTGTTTCGTCTCTCTCCGGGGAACGAGCACGGTCAACGGTCCGGGGCAGTGCTTTTTCATCAGTTCCTTAGCAGTTTGGGGGATCTCTACCCACTCCTCTACTTCCTCCTGGGAGTAGAAGGCCACGGACATGTTATCGGACAACGGTCTGTTCTTCAAACGGAAGATGCGCTCCACGGCCTCTTTGTTCCTAGGATCCGCGCCCAGTCCGTAGAGCGTTTCCGTGGGATACACGAGCACCCCTCCAGCCAGTACGGTCTTTGCAAGCCAGGTCAGATCTTCCTTGGATAACGACCCTGTTCCGCATTCGAACAGTCTTGCCCCCTCTCTCCCGCTCACATCATTCATATCCTGCCCCCTTCTCCATTCACACTCCCCGCGACCTCTCCCATTGCCCCCTCCATCCCGTTGGCTCCCCCTTTCACATCCTCCATCTCCTGAGCCCCATCAAAGAACGCTGGATGTGTTTGGAGGCATGCACCTCCTCCGCTGGCCCATGGCCGGGGTACAGCATCTCCGCGCCAAGAGCTGCGAGACGCTCCACGGAGGCCAGGAGGTCATCGTAGTTGCCAGTGGGGAGATCCCAGCGTCCCACGTCCCCTCCTCCAAACACCGTGTCCCCGCTGAAAAGCACCTTCTCCTCCGGTTCATAGAGGGCCGCGCCCCCTACCGTGTGGCCGGGGGTATCGATCATCTCGAGAGTATGGTCGCCGAGGTCTATTGTGAAACCCTCTTCCACACCCCGCACGGGAGTGGGCTCCAGGCGCACTCCGAGCAGGGAGGCCCCGGTGGTGTTATCTGCCTCTCTTATCGCATCCGCCTCAATGGAGGGGGCTAACAGTTCGGCGCCCGTTGCCTCGACCAGCGCTTTCGCTCCTCCTATGTGGTCACAATGCCGGTGTGTGAGAAAGATGATATCTATCTTCGTCCCCGTTTCCTTGAGCACTTCCAGGACGTAGTCGACGGTCTCGCCGAGGCCAGCATCCACCAGTATGTTCTTTTTCTCCCCTTTTACCAGGAAGACATTGGAAGAAAATCCCAGTCCAGGTATGATAATCACTTCCATGTTCCATCCTCCGCCTTGTAGGAGGGATTGAGCCTCCTGTGTATAATGCTTTCCGGTTCCCTAGTGTTCTGTGTCGAGAGATCCATGGGCTTTAGCCCTGGGAGTTCCATCCCAAAGCTTATAAAAAAGACTAAACATTACACGCCGTCTAGACAAAATAGCAGGATGGGATCACAATGCCAAGACAGAATGATGGGAGGAAGATATACTGACAAACGAAATTTTCAACACAGTAGTGGGTTATCTGGAGCCCCATGTGGGAGATATACTGGCCATGGGACTCGCAAAAAAAGCTCTCAGCATTGTAGGCGCAACGACCGAACATGTAACAGAAACACAAATGAAACAAGCATTGAAAAGCCACATAGGCCCAGCACTCAACTCCTTCATGTCTCCGGACAAAAGCAAAAGCGTCATACGGGAAATGGAAAAAATGATAGGGAGTGTGGGATAATGCCATTTCTCAGCGAGATGGATAAAAAGACAAAACAGATAGGGCTATTGTTCATCATATACAGCCTCACAAGTTTGATAGTGCTAGCCACCGCCCCACTGGAGAAAAGAATCCTATCCATAATGGCACTCGTCCTCGTTATAATCGCCCTCTTAATGGCGCTCATATTTCCCTATAAAGCGCTCAAACTATACGGGCGAAAGAGCGCAGAAGGAAAGATATGGCACAAGATAACAATAATGTTCATCATAATGACCATAGGCATCACAGTGTCACGGGCCATGGGTCTCCGAAGTGACCACATGGACCAACATGTGTACGCGGGCTTTGTCATAGTATCATTCTTACTGGTAACCTGGGCTATATTTCAGAAAACTCACAACGCCGGGCTTTATCCTAGCATCAAGGACATAGTGATATCCATCCTTGTCGTCTTCATTGTATTCACATTCATCGCCATCCAGATGATGCGCCTCAGCGACATGGGACTCAGCAACTTCTCGATGTCCGACATGATACCCGAGCTCATGGCAGTGGCCATATCCTTCCTACTGCTATTCCAAAGCGTCATCATGTCCCGTCTAGCTGGTGGGCATATATCCCGGGGATGGAGCTTTCTAGCCCTGGGTTGTGCATTGTTCTCCATATATTACAGCCTAAGCCAGACAGTACAGATAATGGGACTCAGAGACGAGTATATCTTCCTCGACGCCCTTGGCATAATGTCCCTCAATGCAGTAGCATTCAGCGCATATTACCAGAGACACATGCATCTGAAGCTTATAGAGGATATGATGTGAATATGTGGATAGGGGATATGAAGTGGAGACATGACCAATGACATTTCTGGAAGGCTTCGATAAAAAGACAAAACAGGTCGCCGCAATAATGCTGGTGACCAACATAGGACTTCTGTTATTCCTAATGGTTCAGCCGTTGGAGACAAAAGCGCTGCTGCGCATCATAATAATATCGGAGATAATATCGCTTTTGATCGCACTCATCTTTACATGCCAGGCCGTCAAACTATATGGTCTGAAAAGTTCGGAAGGAAAACTCTGGACAAAGATGCTGGCCATGTTGATAGTCCTGGCCATAGGGGTAGCAGTATCTGATGGGCAGGAAACAACACACAGATTCGCCATCTTCGTCATAATCGGCTTTCTGCTGATGGCCTGGGGCATTATAGAGAAGATACAGGACTCCGGGCTGAAGCCTGCAGCAAAGGACGTTGTCTATGCAGGAAGCATATGCACCTCGATATTCATATTCATAGGGATCATAATGAGCCTGCTCGGCGACCATGGCCTATCCACAATACCAATGAACGAGTATATGCTGGAAGTAATGGCGGTCATGATCGCATTCATGTTGACCTTCATGGCCATAATGATGTCTAGACTAATGGGCGGTCACATATCAAAAGGATGGCATTTCATATCCATGGGCGCAATTCTCTTTGCGATCTTCTACAGCATCCTAGTGCCCCTGCGGGCGCTGGGATTATACGAAGATCACATCTTCATCGAAGGAATAGCCGTCATGTCCATCAACACCCTCGCATTCAGCGCATATTATCAGAGGCGCATGCACTTGAAACTCATCGAGGATATGATGTAAGGCATAACGAGCAGAGAGGGGGGGGGTGTAGAGGGATAGAAGATGTGATGATGGGAGGAAGGTAAAACAGGGAGGTGTGGTGGGAGGGGGACAAAGCAGGGAAGATTGAAGGGGAGAGGAAGAACTTTAATAGGCGGCACACCAATTAGTATCGAGGGTAGGAAATGCCGTTCAAACATAGACTTAAAGGGAAGATAGGCACACGGATAGCCGTGGTGATGAGCGATGGGACCTGTTTTCGGGGTGTGGTCCGCGCAGTGGAGGAAAACATTTTGGTGCTGGATGGTGTGGAAGAGTCGTCGGTAGGAGAGATAGATTGGGAGGGTATCGACGAAGGTGAAGGCGGCGTTCACAGATGGGTGAAGGTCAATCTCCCCGAGGCATATCTTAACACCGCCCACATATCCCGAGTGTGGCCCTGGCCTCGTGAAGAGGTCGCCAAGGAGAAGAAGGAGTATATATATCTCCGCGAGACCCTCAAGGTGATATGAGGATTGCAAGGCTTCCGGCCCCCGGTTTCACACCCAGTGGTACAGAGGGAAAACACTTATTAGTGAGGAGAAGCCTACGATTGTGTATGAAAAGAGCACAAGCGCTTTTTGCGGGCATCCTGCTATCGTTCCTCCTAATATCGTCCATAGTGTCCGCGTCCATAACGGTCACGGCGCCCGACACAGCGGAGCCAGGCCAGATCATCATCATCCAGGCCGCGGTCCCTCCAGGCGCCACGAACGTCACCCTCCATTACAAGATATGCACCGCCACCTCCTGCGGCCTGCCTCTTACCGCCTCCATGTCCCTCTCCACCTCTACGCCCCCTTCTGAAGACCTCTACGAAGCCACCATACCCGCCCAGGAGGATGGAAACGAGGTGGAATACAGCGTCACCGCCGATGTCGATGGGAGCACAGAGACAAGCCAGGAAGGGAAGATACTGGTGCGATCCTCTT
>DAOVJP010000199.1 GCA_030673205.1 Thermoplasmata archaeon | reverse complement strand
GGTCACGGTGATGAACACTTCCTCAAAATTGTCGGATGCGGTGAATGTCTACACCCAAGTATTAGGAGCGGTCCAGGCGCCATCGCCCCAGGAAGTGAAGGTGGTGAAGAGCATGCCAGCAAAGCTTATGGTGGGGGTGGACAAGGGGTCCATGGGTTCATCGTATACCACTGTGATAACGCAAACCAGGTCCGCCTCACATATCGGGTTCGTGTCCGTGAACACGGTGCCGATGGGGTTGCGGGTATCCAACCAGAACGTCCACGGAACGCACACATCTTCCACGTTACCCGCTGTGTCGGTGGCGCCGCTGCTGGTCACTGTGACCCACACCTCTTCGCCAACATCCGTGACATCGAAGGTCCCTGTCCAGACGGTGTTCGAGGCACTCCAGGCGCCGTCGAACCAATAGGTGAACACGCCAGCGCTGCCTGCGAAACCTATGTTGGGGGTGGACGCGGGGTCCATGGGCTCGTCATATACCACAGTAACGGTGAAATCGAGATCGCCATCATAGACCGGGTCCGTGTCCGTGAACACTATGCCAGTGGGTTTGATGGTATCCAACACGAATTGAAGGCCGCCGGGGGCCTGGGCGAAATGGTCGTGGAAGAGCACCGTCTCTATCGTTGTCCCTCCCATAGGCAAACCACTAACGGCTACATCATCTATCATCCAATACCAGTCCCAGGTGGACGAGAAATAATGGAATTCGATCATGACGCTGGGTTGGCCGAGATATGCGGACAGGTCCAGGGAAACGGGCACTCCTGGGCCCCATGGGGAATGGTCCTCATCCTGGAAGAGCAAGGGCGGATCCCAAGTAGCTCCGCCGTCGGTGCTGACACGCACTTCGGCAAAGTCCCCGCCTGCTCCTGTATCTTCGTAAGATTGCATGAAATCCAATGATGCAGTCGTGTAACCCACGAGGCTGAAGGCCGGTGTCCGCAGGCCGTCGTCCGTAGGCCAAGCAATTGCAGCATCAGAATCCGCGTCAGCGCAGAACCCTGAGCCCCCTGCAAAGTTGGGTTTGCCCCAGACATCGTTCCTTTCCCACAGGTTAACGCCAAGATAGCTCACAGCCGACCAACCCGGTGGTGGGAAGCCGCCCTCGAATCCCTCGGAAATGATGATGGGGGGTGCCACCAGGGCGATATCCACTATCTCCACGCTGTCAACAACCCAGCCGGCGCCGACGTTCCCATCGTTGTCCGCATCCAGCTCGAACGCGACCCTCACGTCAGCATTCCCCACGTAGGCGTTCAAGGACACAGTGACCTGGTCCCATCCAGGGAAAGCGGGATTGTTGCCGGCATACGTGGCTTCTACGAACCAGCTCCCACCGCCATCCGGGCTCACCCACACAGCGGCTATATCAGAAATATGAATGTCATAGATGTGGGAGAAACGCAGCTCTGCCGATACCGAGAGGGATAGGTCCGCTCCAACGGCCATGATAGCCACGGAGTTCTCATTGTCGAGGTACGGGCCAGTGGTCAGATAGAACTCCTGAAGAACAGCAGGCCCGGCGTTGTCCGTGGCCCAGGGTTGGAAGTTCCAAACCGTCAGATCCCAGACGCCATCATCTGGCAGGTACAGATCCTCCACGTTGCCCGCAATATCCAAGGCCAAGGAGCTGGTCGCATACACTATGACCTCCTCGTCCATGTCGGTGGCGGTGAAGGTCTCGGTCCATATGTTGGGAGCGGTCCATGCGCCGTCGCCCCAAGAGACGAAGCCGGTCGCGCTCCCCTCGAAAACGAGGATAGGAGTGGAGGTGCCGTCCATAGGCTCGTCATAGGTGACAGTGATAACACAGTCCAGATCGCCCTCGTAGACGGGATCGGTGTCGGTGGTAACGGTTCCTATGGGCTTGAGGGTGTCCACGTCGAAGACGCCAGAGGCGGCGGAAACGGTCTCGAGATTGCCCACCGCGTCGGTGGCGGTCTGCGCCCCCAGGGTGGCGGTCACTCCGAGAATAACCTCTTGCGTCCCAGCATGGAGGAACGTGCAGGTGAAGATGGTGTTGGTCCCATCCCAACCCACATCGACCTGCGGACCGAAGTTGCCGCCGCTCAACACCACGGTCGGGGTTGTAGCGGGGTTCATCGGCTCATCATACGTCACATCCACAGTGAGGAGCAACGACCCCTCCCATATAGGATCGGGAACGGCGGTTATGAGCGTAGCTGTTGGGAAATCCGTGTCGATATCGAACGTGTCAGTGACAGCAGACGCGGTCTCAAGGTTGCCAGCCACATCGGTGGCGCTCTGAGCGCCAAGGGTTGCGGTCACCCCCACGATCGTCTCCTCGGTTCCATCGTGAGTGAATATGCAGACATAGGTATCCGCATCGAACCACCCCGGCGCAGGGGTCTGAGCCCCAAAACTACCCCCGGACAAAGCAACAGTAGGCACGCTGGCGCCATCCATAGGCTCATCATAATCAATGACCACGGTCAACACATTATTCGCCTGCGTGATCATAACAGGACTAACAACCAAAGAGATCGCGGTCGGGAAATCCGTGTCCACATCGAACGTGTCAGAGACAGCAGACACAACCTCTAGGTTGCCAGCCACATCAGTAGCGGTAGCAGCACCAAGGGTCGCGGTCAAACCAACAAGGGTCTCCTCGGTCAACAGATGAGTGAACGTGCAGGTATAGATGGTCTGCGTCACATCCCAACCTCCAGCGCTCTGAAGGCCGAAATTACCACCGCTCAACACCACGGTCGGAGCTGTGGCAGGGTTCATCGGCTCATCATACGTCACATCCACAGTCAACACATTATTGACCTGCGTGATCGGACTAGGAGCAACAACCAAACTGGTCGCAGTCGGAAAATCCGTGTCAATGTCGAACAAACCCAATACAGGTATAAGTGTATTTTCCAGGTTGCCAGCAGCATCGGTGGCGCTTGCAGGCGGACCCAGGGCAATGGTGACAGCAAGAAGCGTTTCCTCGGTACCATCATGAGTGAACGTACAGGAGTAGATATCATTTGGAACGATTATCGTGCCCCAGCCAACATCCGTCTGAGCGCCGAACGAGCCCCCACCCAAAACGATAGTGGGAGCAGAAGCCGGATCCATCGACTCATCATACCAGATATGCACAGTCAACACATTGTTAACCTGAGTGATCACAGCCGGAGCAGAGCCGAAACCCATAATGCTCGGGAAATCAGTGTCCACATTGAACGTGTCAGTCACAGCAGACACAACCTCTAGGTTGCCAGCCACATCAGTAGCGGTAGCAGCACCAAGGGTCGCGGTCAAACCAACAAGGGTCTCCTCGGTCAACAGATGAGTGAACGTACAAGAATACACGTTACCAGCCCAAGATCCAGCGCTCTGAGGACCAAAGTTACCGCCGCTCAACACCACAACAGGCGAAACAGCAGCCATAGGCTCATCATACGTCACATCCACAGTCAACACATTGTTAGTCTGCGTAATAGGACTAGGAGCAACGACCAAAGAGGTCGCGGTCGGGAAATCAGTATCGATATCGAACACCAATAAGGGGGCGAGCGTGTCCTCCAAGTTGCCGGCCACATCGGTGGCGCTTGCCGGCGGACCTAGGTCGAAGGTGACAGCAAGAAGGTTCTCCTCGGTACCATCATGAGTGAACGTACAAGTATACATATCATTCGGAAAGGCAAACATGCCCCAACCAGTCGTGGTCT
>DAOVJP010000022.1 GCA_030673205.1 Thermoplasmata archaeon | reverse complement strand
GGTCCCCACCCCGTTCATCATAAATCGGCACCCGGCTAGCGGCGGAGACCATACGATCGTTGCCACGATCAAGTAGTCCGACCCGGTTGAGAACGATGCCGCCGATCCCACCAACAACGAGACCACATCGAACATAACCGTGCTGCCCTCCATATTGTTGGTGGACGATGACCACGCTCCACGGGACGGCAGTAGTTGGGACACGGTGAGCTGGATGATATCTGCATTGGAATCCTCTGGCTTCATGGTCTCTACCACGCTCCACACGGTCACCGGGCTCCACGGACCCGCGTATGACGCTGGCAACTATCCCCTCAAGGATTATGATATCGTAATATGGATGACAGGCTATGAGACCTCCAACACCATCACCTCGACGGACAGGGCGAACCTGGACCGGTTCTTGGACGAGAACAGGACGCTGTGGCTCATCAGCGAGGGGGCACTCAACGATCCCGGTTTTGACCTGACCTGGGCGAAGAACAGGCTCATGGTGGATACGGCGAACCCCGTCGACACCGGCCCGGAAGACCCGCTGATAGGCAACGATAACCACTCCATAACGAACGGGATGGTATACAACACCACGGTCAGGGGGCCCTATTCCAGGGGTGACTATTTCACCGTTGACGCCCTTGGGGAGGAGCTTTTCACCGACGCCACGGGCGATGTGAACGCGGCGACATACAACCAGTCCCATTGGAGCGTGTTCTTCTCCTTCGAGTTCTCCAAGATACGGTATCCCGCAGACCAGGCCGCCCTGGCATACAACGTTCTCAGATGGCTTGGCGGACTGCAGGTGCGGAGCGGGGAGGATATAGCCATAGCCCAGATAGGAGTGACGCCGCAGTCCCCCGCATACAAGGACGACATAACGATATCCGCTATATTGAGGAACAACGGGGCCAACGGATGGGATGTACCGGCTGCATTCTACATCGACGGCATGCGCCTTTCCACAAACGATCCCAGGGTGAATGCCTCGATGACCGTGGAGGAGGTACAACTGAATCCCGGCGAGGCGAAGGAGGTCACCATCACGTTGATGGCCGATCTGGATCCCGGATACCATCAGTTGAGGGTGGTGGCCGACCCCGGGAACACTATTGCGGAAACGAACGAGTTGAACAACGAGATATCATCGGACAACCCCATATTCAATCTCACGATATATGTGAAATACACGCTGCTCATAGTGGACGATGACGAGAGCGCCAACAACGGCGGCGTATTGTACAACACCACGAGCAACATAACGGACAGCATAGATACCCTGGGCTACGATTACACCCTGTATACGGTGCCCTTAGGCCTCCGCGGCCCGGAGATCAACCTGGTGGAGAGGTTCAAAGCACTCATCTGGATATGCGGTGAGGCCACGACGAACACCATAATGCTCGAAGACCAGAATGTCATCCGGAATTACATAGAGAACAAGAGCGGGCAGCTCTGGATGATGGGACAGGGCATACTCGAAGAGATATCACCCGGTGACGGGGCCACCTCTGAGTGGTTCGCCAGGGACATATTGCACATCGCAGAGGTCTACCACGACGTAGGCATCAGCGACCCCATCCAGGGAGTGCTGTACAACGAGATAACCCACGGGATGAAATACCAGATGGACGACACGGACGTGTTCGCCGACGCAGGCGACAGGATAGTGCCGGACTCGGAGGCTACGGGAGTATTCTGGCAGGACGAATCCCAGAGCCACTACTGCACCATCTCATGGGAGAGCACGGTCACGGCCAGCAGGATAGTGTTCATGCCCTGGGAATACGCCTTCATAAACGGGCTGTACGAGCGGCCGTTGAGCTTCACACGGGCGGGAAGCAGGGCGTTAGCATGGGAAGATGACTTTGAAACGGGCGACTGGAGTGGCGGACCGTGGACGGAGAACGATCCAGGGAACAAACTGAATGTCAACGCCGGAGGAGCACACACTGGCCTATTCGGAGTGGAATATAAGGGAGGTGGCGGCGATTCCCAGATGTGGACAGGCGACATAGACCTCAGTGTTTGTACAGGTGCGACCCTGTTCTTCAATTGGAGCTGTAACAAGATGGATGCTGGAGAGTATGTGGCTCTAAGCCTTTCCGATGATGGAGGGGGCACATGGAACCCCATATCCAGCATCAGTGGCGGTACAGGGGTTTGGACCCCGGTCATACAGGATATTTCAGCATACCTGGTCAATAACATGCAAATAATGATATCATTCTCTGCTGACAGCGCCGCCGAAGCTGGCGGGGTTGACGAGTTCTATATCGACGGAGTGGGCGCGGCCGGAGCTGGCCCCGCATGTTATGATCTGATAGTGGACCCAGACCCTACCAACGAATCCGCTTCCGTGACATTATACGCCTCCGCTGATGCGGGAGCTGGCTTCTTCGTTGATGATATACACTATTGGTCCGACGTGTTCCCTGCCCCCACATCCATGACCCCTGACACTCCACCGTTCGGCGACTTCCAGGTAGAGGACGGGCATGTTGTTGTGGACATCTCCGACTGGTCAACGTGGACCAATGGCACCCACACATTCTCCGTCATGGCACTGGACGACATGGGGACATGGGGTCTTGTTTCACAGGTGAACTTCGAGATCACCCGCGACTCCCCCGCCACCTCCGCCGTGTCCACCGCTCCCGACCCTACCAATGAGGCGCTCTCCATAGACCTCACCGCCACGGTGACGGACCAATGGTCCATCGTTCAGGCGGCAGAGTGGTGGTGGGACCATGTGGGAGACGCAGGCGCAGGGAGCAACCACGCCATGGCGGCGCAGGATGGCGCCTTCGACAGCCTCTCCGAGGTCGTGGAGGCTACGGTCGTGTCCCTCGCCCCCGGAGTCTACCGTATCTTTGTGCGCGGCCAGGACGCTAACGGCTATTGGAACATCACCGGCCCGAGCGCGGCCAACGCGTCCACCTATGTGGATGTCACGGTCTCCACATCTCCCCCTATCACCAGCAACGTGGAGGTGTCGCCCAATCCGGTGAACAGCATGGATAGCTGGATACATGTGACCGCCAACGTTTCCGATGGCAACAGTCTTGTCATCGCCGCCGAGGCGTATATCGATACCGATCCGGGAGAGGGGGCGGCCACCCCGCTCACGGTTCCCGCACATGTACTAGCGGACTATCCCATAATGGTCCACGGGGATCTCAGCATATCCGGCTTTTCCCTCGGGAATCACAGGGTCTATGTGAGGGCTCAGCAGGCGAGCGACGGGGCATGGGGACCGGTATCCTCCAGGCTGTTCACGATAACCAAACCGGACACCACCGGCCCGGATGTATTGGTCGCTACTGTCACGCCCAACCCAACGGAGGGTGCGCTGACCGCGGTCCTAACCGCCGTGGTCAGGGACGTGCAGAGCACAGTGGCCGCTGCGGAGTATTTCGTCGGCACCATAGGCTCCCACGGCTCCGGTATCGCTCTGGACCCCACGGACGATCTGTTCAACTCCAACACCGAGGATGTGAACATCACCATAGACATCTCTACATGGGATTATGGAGAGTACCAGTTGTGGATATTGGGCAAGGACTCCCTCAACCAGTGGAGCCCGCCCATATCCGTGACATTGACCGTCTCCAAACCTCCTGTAGAAGAGGCGCTCTCAGCCCGTAGGGAACTGGCTTTCCACGTGTTCAAGTTCTTCAGCCATCCAGAGGAGAGGCCAGAGCTGAGGGTGGTCTCCGTGGACCTCAACATCTCTGGCAAGTCCCCCCTCGAAGCGGTCCATCCCATGTTGGACGGCACATATCTGGTTTCCACGGAGGTGTTCAACAATGGAGGGGTGGATGCCACTGCTACCGTGAAGCTCTTGGATGGGGATAACCTCATCTCCACCCAGACCCTGGTGCTTCCCGCCTACCAGAAGACCCACGTGGAGGGTATATGGACCCCACTGGCTGTCGGGCCGAGGGAGATCATAGTCCAGGTGACACAGGACTCCAGGGAGGCCTTCGACTTCAACAACGGAGCATACCGCTCGCTGTACACCTACTTCTTCTACGATGACATGGAGGAGGGCGCGGACAAATGGGAGCACGATGATACGGTGCTGTTGATAAACGGAGAGGGGCCGCTGGAATTCCTGGCCGACCCGATGAACACCACTATTACAGATAGTTTCAACGACACCCTTGGCTTCGAATGGACCACGGACAGCTACCATTCCCTCCCCCAGAGCATTTACGCCGAGGAGAGCGACCGACCCCTGCCGGGGACTGGAGGGAGTGTCATTCTGGGTCTTGTCATAGATAATTCTGTTTCCATGACCAGCCGGCTCAACAGTACGGGTGCGAATTGGCTTGATGTGGCAAAGGAGGCGGCCATAAACCTGGTGGATAGTCTAGCCGAGGATTCCGCCGTGTGCGTATGGGCATTCTCGGGCGCCAACCCTCTGCAAGTGCAACCTCTCACGGTCCTATCGGGCGGCGGCAGGGAAGCTGTCATCACCGCCATAGATGGCATGACCGATGGACAGGCGACCCAGATATGGGACGCCACCGGCTTTGCGTATACCGAGGTCAACAACGGCCTCGCGATATATCCTGATCTGAACCCCGCTGTGGTGGTCCTTTCCGACGGTGCCGATTATCATTCCAACGATCAGTCAGCATTCGGCGCTGCACAGGTGTCGAAGCTGGAATCGGCCAGCCACGAATGGTGCCCATGGCATGGAATGGACGATGGGGTTGTAATATACACCGAGCACCGTGGCAAATACCCCATCTCATACCTGGAGTACGGGCCAGGAGGCAGTGTCTCCGAGCACGGCCGCTGGTGGACCGTTCCCATAGGGAATCCTAATAGGGATAGGTTTGGGCTCTTGAACTCGACGATGCCCATATACACCATCGGTCTCGCCCTGGAACATTACGACGACCCATCTGGAGCTAGCAACACCACGGCCGTATGGCCCGGCGAGGGTGTATTCGATGATCTCGCCCTGTACACTGGCGACCTGGCAACCTATCCGGAGGCGGGGACCATGGAATACAATCTGTGGAAGATAGCCAACACATCCGGCGCGGAATACTTCTACTCGCCAACCTCGGACATGCTGATAGAGATATTCCAGGATATAAGCGAGGCCATAGGCAGCGGCGTGGTCACCCGATCGGGAGAGGCTACCAGGGCGGCCACCACAGAATGCTTTGCGGAGACGGAGACGTTCAGCCTCGCAGGTGTGGACGATGCCACCCTATCCTTCTACCACAAGTACGATCTGGTCATGGGAATGAACGGGGGAGTGGTCATGGTGGGCAATTCCACGGATGGCGTATCCTTCCAGTACCGGTACCTCATACCAAAGGAATCATACCCCGGCAACCTCAATCTCGGCGACACGGTATATGATGGACAGGGACGAGTGGTGCGCTGGTGTTACAACGGCGTGAGCGCCGGTGGGACCTTTGGCTGGGAACACAGCGAGGTGGACCTGAGCTATTTCGCAGGATCGGAATATGTGCGTGTCATGTTCATGTACTATGAATATGGCGGAGGCGGCGGAGGCGGCTGGTGGCTCGATGACATCAAGGTGGCCGTCAGCAGGGGCAACAGCGTATCAGTCACCACGGACGCATGGGACCAGTGGGAACTATCCACATCCGATTCCGTGAGCGGCCAATATTCATGGTGCAACAATGACCCCAGGGGATACTTCAAGGGAGGGCTGGACAACAGCCTGTACACGCAGCCCATCGACCTCACCAATGCTTTGCACGCCACCATGAGCGCCTACTTCAAGTTCAACATCAACGCGACCGGTGCCAGACCGCCTGATACATTCCGTGTGGAAGTGAGCAGCAACAATGGTGTCACGTGGTATCCGCTCAACCTGGGAGTGCGTGCGGCCAAGGGTGTTTCCGGCAGCGGGACGGACATGGACGACGGCGTGTTGGACAACAAGACATACACGGGGATCGACCCGGACGGGGATGGTTGGATAGAGGCGGGCACACTCACCCGTCTCAACGTGGACCTCTCCGGATGGGTGGGCAAGGCCATCATAATGCGGTTCCGGATGGTGACACCCTCCGATGACAACTCCTATTTCGGCTCGGCACACTATGAACAAGACCCAGCCTCTCTGGGCTGGGGTGGATTCTATATGGATGACGTGGTGATATCCGGGCGGTCCATTACAGGAGGGTGAGATAGACGGGGACTAGAGCCCGCTCCGGACAGAGGGCTGGGACGCTAGCACGGGTCGTGGTGGCGCTCCTTTTGCTCACCTTTATACTGCCGACAGCAGGATATAGCGGAGCCGAGGTCCCTGGTCTGGAGGATTATACCACTTATGATGAGCTCACGGCCATTATAGATGACATAGAGGCCCAACATTCCGACATAGCCGTGACCCAGATCATCGGATACTCGTGGGAAGGCCGTTCAATATACGCTGTGAGGGTGAGCGATAACCCAGGGACGGAGGAGGGCGAACCTTCGGTCCTCATCATCGGAAGTATGCACGGCGACGAGCTTGTCAGCGGGGAGACGGTCATCTGGCTCATGGAAAAGATGCTCGTTTCCTACGGCACAGACCCGGAACTCACTGCACTTGTGGATTCCCGTGACATCTGGTTCGTCCCTGTGCTGAACCCGGATGGGAGAGAGAAGAGCCTAGATGGGACCGGGTGCCGTAAGAACATGAGGGACAACGGCGACGGGACATACGGTGTGGATCTGAATAGGAATTTCGATGACCACTGGGGAACGACAGGCACGAACCACAACCCGGGGAGCAGCCTCTACTGCGGCCCCTATCCATTCTCCGAACCGGAGACCAGGGCCATACGGGACAACCTCACTGCATTGTATGATATCGATCTTGTTCTGAGCTATCACAGCCACGGCCAATTGGTCCTCTATCCCTGGGGATACGATGCGACACAACCGGAAGACGAAGAGGCGTTATCCACCATCGCAGGGGAGATGGCCGCGCTCAGCGGCGCTGGCTGGGTATCGGGGCAGGCCAGCGACCCATCCATAGGCATGTATGATGCTAGTGGGGATCTGTGCGACTGGTTCTATGCCAACGACACCTTTGCGTTCACGGTGGAGATGTCCACCTCCGATATTCCCATGGACCCGGCGTCCGAGGCCGTCTCTCATTTTCCTTCCTTCCTCTACGCGCTGGAGATCGCCGACGACCCCTCTTCCCCGAAGAGGAAGGAGTGGACCGTCGCAGTATATCTGGCCGCGGACGACGACGCGCTTCATGACGCCCTGCTCGATGATCTGAACGAGCTTGAATCCCAGCCAATACCGTCCGGGGTCTCGGTGGTGGCGTTGTTCGACGGCAAGGAGAGGGGGGACACATGGCTGTACGAGATAGAGCAGGACCCTCTGGGGATGAACAGCGTGGTGTACAGCACGGGGATCAGGCCTCCGGAGGTCATCCCTGGCGGAGAGGTGAACACGGGCGACCCCGGGACATTGGAGGACTTCGTATCATGGGTTGTCCGGACGCACCCCGCGAGGAATACCATGCTCGTGCTGGGCGGCCATGGGAAGGGCATATTCAAGGGACTATGCCCCGACCTTTCTTCTTCTAATGACTTCCTCAAACTCCCTGAGATGAGTGCGGCCCTGGATGCGGCCCTTGGGGAGGAGAAGCTTGCCATAGTGGGTTTGGACGTCTGTTGGCTCGGAAGCTTGGAAACCGCCATAGAGCTCGCCCCTCATACCCAGAACATAATCTTCAGCCAGGACGAGGAATTGCTGGATGGCTGGAACTATGCGGACCTCATGCATAGATTGAACACTGACCCCGATATATCCCCAAGGGATCTGGCAGAGGGTATCGTGGAGGATTACTGGAACAACGTCCATTATGTTGACGCAACAGTATCGGCTCTGTCCATCTCCCGCCTCACCTCCTCCTTCCTCCCTCTCTGGGATCTGCTCGCCCTCTCCCTGTCCGCTGAATACTACTACAACAACCTCTCCATATTGGGAGCGGCGGAGGGCGTGGAATCATACACCTTGGCGAGGAGCGATAAGGACGCCATAGGCTTCTTCGAGGGATTGGAGGCCTCAACGCTCCCCGATGGGCTGAGAGACCTCGCTACGAGGACGAAGGAAGCGTTGGCGTCAGCCATATTCGCCGAGCGCCACGCTGCCAGCCACACGGGAACCCATGGGGCCAGCATATATCTGCCCTCCACCGCATACGATCCGCGCTACGACAACCTCCGAGCGGGGGACCGCCCCTGGGCGACCTTCGTGGGACTGTACAATCAGGAGCCGGTGGAGACCCCCAGGATAGAGCACCAGCCCCTCTCCGGGTTGTTGGAGGCGGAGGAGAGCTTCACCCTTTCCTTCGTCGTGGAGGATGATAACCTCCTGGAAGCCGTGGTATGGTACATCAACGGCAGCGGCATAGCCTACAGCATCCCCATGGAAGTAGAAGGGGATCGAGGAGAAATCGTCATACCCGGCCAATCCCCTGGCACCAACGTCTCCTACTGGATAGAGGTGGAGGACGAGGATGGCGTAAGCAACCGCCTCCCGCCATATTACGAGGGAGGAGGGTTCTCCGCCCTCATCGTTCCCCCTCCGCCGGAGGGCGATCTGGCCATCCTTTTCCCCGTCATACAGAAGGAGGGGGATATGCTCAAGGCCCGCTGGAACATCTCATGGAGTGGAGAGAATGGGGTCAACGTCAATGTCTCCCTGGTATTCACATCCACCAAAGAGGGGTCGAACCTATCCTTCAAGGAAGTGTCCGTTCCCGGAGGCGGGGACGTGTATTGCTGGGAGTTCTTCCCCGACCCCGGCTCCAACGCCACCGTGACCATATTCGTGGACGGTGCGGAACTCATCTCCGAGACCATAGAGGACAACAACATCGTGGTACTAGATCATATGGGCTGGACGCCTTCGCCTAACGGGACCGAGGGGAATGGAACGGAGGGAAATGGGACCGAGGAGGATGGAACGGAGGGGACCGAACCAGGTGTCACTCCTCCCGCCGGACCGGACACGGGGACAGAGGGGGATGATACGGGCAAGAGCGGCGATGGATTATCGGCGGGCGTCATCATCTTCGTGGTGATCGCCATGTTCACATCCTCCGTAGTGGTTGGTCTGTTCATGGCTAAGAGGGCTGGTGCCAAAAAGGGCCTATTGTGAGGGTATGAGACACCGAACATCCACCCACGACATATCGGTCCACTAGAGCCACACACTTATTTTGCCAGTGGCCATTCCGATCCTTACGCTTGCCGCCTTTATTCGCCCTGTTCTCTGCCTCCGTTATATCAATATCGTGTCATACCAACTCTGCACATACGATATCTATATATACGCTCATTCCCCTCCCAGGTGTGTGGATTTGTCCTAGAGTAGAGAGGTGGAGTTCGATGAGACATATCGGAAGTAGAGCGTTTACTATATTGTTGACCGTGCTGTTAGCCATGCCCGCCCTGGTGCCGCTTTTGCAGGTTGGAAGAGGAGACCTGACCGTGGAACCAGATGGAGACTGGGTTATCGATGGAGCAGGCTATACGTACGTGATAGACCAGAACACGGATATGGGCTATGGCGCGGGGATCGTAGAGATGACCGGTAACCTGACCGTCCAGAACAGTGCAACATTGATCATCCGCAATGCCACCCTTCGATTTAAACAGGATGCCGGGCCCACTGGCAACGACCTGGAAATGATCGTGAAGGGCAGCGGCAAGCTGTTAATGGACAACGCGAGCCTCACCGTGCAGACGATCAACCCCCAGATATGGCCGGAGCACATGTTCAACCTCACCGTGGACGATGCTTTCATGGAGGCAAGACACAGCACCATCGAATTCCCCGGCTGGTTCAACATAACCCAGGACTCCACGGTCTTCCTCAACCACACCACCATAAAGAATGTGGATGGCCTCACGTCTGACCTGTTGGACGACGCCCCCAGGATCCGTATCGCCGACAGCGATGTATTCCTGGCCGACAGCGAACTCTCGAACACAGCCCAATACGACCTGGACACACTGGACTCCAGCTTTGTCCATTCATACCCCAGCACCTTCGCAGGTGACAACACCGCCGGGGGTGCAGAGGCAGATCTGGCCGAAGGCGGCAACACTATAAACGTCACCGCAGGGGACATATTGTCCTTGGATGCCTTCACGATACCTTCCGTGCCGGAGGGGGCGCTGGTGAGCTTCTCCGCCGCCACCCTGGAGACCAGTGCAACCTTCACAAGCCCATTCTATACTGGCACGGCCAACATAACCTGGGCGATAGAGGGGGACCCATGGCAGGATTCCGGCATGAACTACTCCGCATCCGGTTCCACCACTCCAGCCGACCTGTATGCGGAAGGATTGACATCCCTGGCTGACCTTCAGGACCTCAACGTGCGCTTCGAACACAATGGGCCAGCAGTGACCACCGCCTTGGCCCCCATGCAAGTGAACGGCTCGGATAATACGGGGAACACATTGACCTCTCCGCTCTGGGTAGGAGGATCTTATTATGTGGTCGAAGGAGGAGAGGAGATGGTCATACACACCATGGAGAATGCTACGGGAGCATTCGATCTATCCGCCGCCACCCTCTATGTCACATATTTCAATGAGACGAATTACGCCATCGACGGAATAATGGGTTTCGCCGACCACAGCAGCGGAACACCATACGCCGGAGGTCTCACCATACCCTCCGCCACAGGTATCAACACCGTCTCCTATGACCTGGTGGCGGGCG
>DAOVJP010000315.1 GCA_030673205.1 Thermoplasmata archaeon | reverse complement strand
GAAAGAACCTCCTCCCTCCTCTATCATTCGCACATGATCTAGGGATGGGTTGAGCACCTGCACAGAGTTGTTGCCAGTACGTACTACATACACATTGCCGTCAGGCCCCACCGCAACATCATTGGGCAATACGAAGGGCTCCGTGGCATTCCCATCTAGGGTCTCCCAATATGCGCCGCTGGGATCAAACGCCTGTACTCTGTTGTTGGATGTGTCGGCGATATATATCCTATTATTTGCGTCCACAGCTATCCCGTGGGGTGTGTCTAAATGTTCGTTGTCGGAGCCCGTCTCACGATCTTTGCCTATGGTCTGGGCATAGCTTCCAGCAGCGGTGAATATTTGCACCCTGTGGTTGTTCGTGTCTCCTACATACATCCGGCCGTCTGTCCCGACCGCCACACCCATAGGGGAGTATAGGTGTTCATTATCCAGTATCTTTTGCTGGGAGGTGCCCAATGTGAAGACATGCTCGCCGGAGGAATTGAATACCTGGATACGGTGGTTGCCACAATCGGCGACATATATCTTTCCATTATCCGTCGCTATGCCACGAGGATCGTTGAAGTGACCATTGTCCATGCCAGAGGTCGCGTTTATCCCCAGGGTACGAATGTAATTCCCATCGTGGTCAAATATCTGCACACGGTTGTTGCCCGAGTCGCTCACGTATGTCATATTCTCATCCACTGCCACTCCGCATGGATACACCATCTCATGGGGTCCGATGCCAGTGGTTCCGGTGGTCCCTATGGTCATGCAATAGGAGTGGTTGCCGTGGAACACCTGAATGCGGTGGTTGCCGGTGTCGGCCACGTATATCCTACCATCCCCCCCTACACATACGTCATAGGGCCAGAGCATCTCGTATTCTCCCTGGCCTTCCGTTCCCCCTATCGAGGCGTTATACGTCCCGTTCGGATGGAATATCTGGACGCGGTGTTTGTTTGCATCCGCCACATATACCTTTCCTCCCGGACCTGTATTGACACCATAGGGTTTCTCGAAATGGGCATTATCACTGCCGCTCACCCCGTTGGTTCCTATGGTATCGAGGAAGCCACCTGCCTTGTCAAATATCTGCACTCGCTGGTTGTATATATCCGCCACGTACAGCATATTGTCGCTTATCCCGATGCCTCTAGGCCCGTTGAAATGGGTGTTGTCGTCGCCACTCATGAAAGGGGTGCCCAGGGTTCGCTTGTGCTCATATTCTGATGTGAATATCTGGACGCGATAGTTGCTGGAGTCCGAGACATAGATGTTGCCCTCCGCGTCCAAAGCGACATGATGTGGGCCCGAGAAATCGGTTTGTTTGGTCCCGTATCCGAGGGACAAACCCGCAGTGAACGCGTATCCTCCTTGCAGATCAAAGACCTGGACCCGATTGTTGCCACAGTCCGCCACCCACAGCATTCCATCGGAGATGGTTATGCCCGAGGGTCCGTTGAGATGCTCGTTACCGGAACCCGCCTCTCCCGGTGTGCCTATGGTGCCCACATGCCCCCCTCCTGCGTCAAATATCTGCACCCGCTGGTTATTGTAATCCGATACATAGGTCCTATTTCCTTCCACGGCCACGCCATAGGGATAGTTGAAATGGTCGTTGTCAGAACCAAGCATCCCGGGAGTGCCTATGGTGCCCACATAAACCCCCCCCGAACTGAATACCTGGATCCGGTGATTGCTCGAATCAGCCACATATATCTTGTCCTCGGTCACTTCGACATCGTAGGGATAGTTGAGATGAGAAATGCCCATTCCACTTATCCCTGGGAACCCTATTGTTCTATCGGCTATTCCATCCTCTAGGTCGTGAAAGACCTGTATCCGGTGGTTGCCAAAATCCGCCACATACACCTTGCCGTCTGGGCCCACATCCACTCCTCGAGGGGATCGAAAAGCCGTATCGTTCCCTCCCTCGATCCCCCATCCCAACGTTCGGATTGGAATGAGATCCCTATCGAACACCTGCACCCTATGGTTGCCCGTGTCGACCACGAACACCCTATCATCCGAGGCGGAGACACCCGAGGGATAGTTGAGATGGGCAGAGTCGTTACCGCTCTCCATTGGGACCCCTATGGTCATGAGGTAACGTAGCTCCTCGTCAAATATCTGGACTCGGTGGTTCCCTCTGTCCACCATGTATATGCGGCCTTCTTCATCAACGGCCACGTCCGAAACCCCGTCGAATCGGTAGTTGTCGTTTTCCGGTGTTGGGTCCAGTAGTCTGTTCTTGATGAGGTCTGGGTTGAAGTTGGTGTATAGGGTGGAGGGTTCTGCTTCGGTGTTGTTCAGGTATATGTGGTAGAGCTGGTGTTCATTGGCGTGCAAGTGTGTGGGCTGGAAGAGTATCCATGCTTCGTAGGTTCGTCCTCCCCTGTGCCGTGCATCCGCTATCTGGAGGGGTCGTCGTTCTTCCGTTTCGCTCATGGGGTG
>DAOVJP010000371.1 GCA_030673205.1 Thermoplasmata archaeon | reverse complement strand
TTCCGGAGATCCCCACTTCCTCCCCATCTTCAGGAGATGTTATGACTATGCTAGGCGGCTCGTCCTCTGGCACTTCCCCGTCGGGGGTGCGGACCGTGAGCTGTCCTTCATCCTCTTCCGACCACTCTCCCCTGTCGTCCTGGACCTTGAAGAATATCGTGTGGCTACCCGCTGAGAGATCGCTGGTGGTGAATTCCTTCTCTGTGGAGAGATGGCTGTCGATACTGGATCGCCAGCTGTATGCCTCCACTGTCCCGTCTGGGTCTATGCCACTGCCGAAGAAGTATACCTCGTCCCCAATGGTCACATCATCAGGGCTGATATCCTCGATGAGGGCTACAGGGGGCATGTTCTCCCCTGTCCAGGACTGGTTGGTAACGAAAGTCAATGAGGACGTCAGGGAGCCCCACCATGTGACCATCTCCAGGGTGACCCTATATGTTGTGTCTGGCTCCAGACTCTCCATAGTAATGGAGGTGTTGTCCTTCTCTTCCATCTCTATAATGGTCTCGTCCGACCCATCATCCTCTTTGGATATGGATATGTTGTATCTCTCGAAACCCGTTCCCCCATATTCACCCCAAGCAAGGGATACATTGGTCTTCCCCACATCCAGCACGGTCAGGCTCAGGTCTGGCTCGGTGGTGTTCTCCGCCATGGACACCGCCGCATAGGCGTCGACCATGCCCCATCCATATTGTTCGTTGTACACCGGGTCCAAAGTCTCATCGTATGGATCACCTCTTCGCTCTGCGGCCTGGCGCAATATGTCCTTCACTTGGTCGGTCGAGAGGAAATGATTCGCTTCCAGCATCATGGAGACTATGCCTGAGACGATCGGTGTAGCCATGCTGGTGCCACTCATGCTCACATATACATTGGCGGTATTGTGCTGGGGAGCATATATGTTGGTTCCAGGGGCCACGATATCCGGTTTGAGGTCCGCGATGCTCGTCTCGTTCTCGCCGATCCTGGGTCCTATGCTGGAATAGTCTGCGATCTCGTCATCTGACCGGTTAACGGTGTCCATGTCGTCCACGGCGCCCACTGTTATGGCCTTCTCGGCGCTGGCAGGCGCGGCGACCTTTCGCTCACCATCATTGCCCATGGATGTCACGAACAGCATCCCATTATCGACCACGGCGTTCACCAGTTCGCATTCGGCTCCGGTGCCGTCCGAGTCGATCATCCCCCCCATGCTCACCGATAGAATGCTTATCTCATATTTTTCTCGGTTTTCTATGCACCATTCGTAGGCGGCCATTATGTCCGCGACCTGGGCGGAGCCTATGGCCGTGGCAACACGTACATCCACTAGGCCGGATTCTGGGGCTGTTCCGACATAATCCCATTCTTCGTCCCCGTCGTTGTCGAAACCCATGCCCGTTCCCAACGCAGTTCCAGAGCAATGTGTTCCATGCCCATCGGCGTCATCTGGGTTGTTGTCTGTGCGATAGAAAAGAGGGTTGGAAAAATCGGCGCCCCCAACAAACTTATCCCTGAGTGAGAGGTGCAATCTATCGTCCACGCCGCTGTCCACCACGGCTATGTTCACGCCAGTGCCGTTGTAGCCCAGGTCGCCCCACACGGAGGGGTAGAGGTCACTTTCCCTGGCCTTCACTGCCCTCGCGCCCACATCCAGGTGTAGATGTTCTTCCACATTCGCCTCCACCATGACAACCCCTGGAAGGCGGGATATAGAGAGGAGCATTTGTTCGGTCACACCGTCCACCGCCATGGTGTTCACGTACTTGTACCGATAATGGACCCTAGCACCCAAGACCTCCAATGCCTGCACGTCCAGGTCCGTGGGCCTTTTCTTGTAATCCACCAATACCCTGGTAGGGAAATTCTCTTGGGCCAACACATCATCCAGACCATCGTGGTCGGCATCCCTTATCCAGGTATCCCACCATCCGCCGGTCGGCCTTAGATAGCCCGTGGCCGAATGAACGTTCTCTGTAGAGGGTTCTGCCACAGGAATGGCGGGGAGGCAGAGCAGAAGAAAGATGAG
>DAOVJP010000267.1 GCA_030673205.1 Thermoplasmata archaeon | reverse complement strand
AGTGCCCCTGCGATGGGGTCGGATGTTGCCAGGCTGGTCACTATCCCATAGATGGTGCCGCCCACATTGTTCAACGCGAAGTCCACCACGGTGGTCTCGCCAACGGTCATGGAGGGTTGGACGGGAGTGGCGTTCGCGTAGACGTACGGTTCATCCACCACCGTCTCTTCTCCGTACGGGTCGGTATATGTTATGCTGTACATTCCATTGGCATCACAGCCCACGTTCAATGTAACGCTTGTGCTCACGCCCCATAGGGTGAACATGCCGGTCTCACTGGTGAAATCATACCGGAGGGATGTCCAGTCGCTCACGAACCTGGGCTTGTCCTGGCCCTGCTCCCACATCATGACACGGGCAGCCTGTACTGGAAGGCCGGTGCTTGCGTCTGTGACCTGTCCGATGATGGAAGCGCTCTGCAGGGTGTAGTTGTGCCACTGGTAGGCTCCCTGTGTCGGGGTCACTCCACTCTCGATCTCTTCCTGGAAACCACTGTATGTGTAGCCAGCGGTGACGTTCTTTATCTCCAGGCTGTAAGCGGTTATGGTCCATGGGCCGTCGGCTATGGGCAGGTTCTCGATATGGTAGTATCCGTCGCTGGCGGTGAACACCTCGTAGGTGTATGTGGTTCCCACGGCCTTCACCCTCAACGGGTAAACGGTCATGTATCCCATAGCGGGATCGAATGCGTTCACATATCCCTCTATGTGTCCCACCGCGTCATCAAGCTCGAAATCCTTGTCGGTCAATGCTACGCCCTGAATTAGGGTCTGCGAACCAAAGCTGCCGCCCTGGACGTACCAGGTGTCGTTGTCGGCAAAGCCGTTCTTGACACAGATAAGATCATAGGTGCCGCCGGTGATGTTCATCTGGTAGTTGCCCGCGGCGTCGGTCTTTGCGCCGCCGAGCAGAACGTCCCTGTCACCCTCTGCATAGGCCTGGATGCTTGCGTTCGCTATCGCAGACGCACCATCTGTGACCTGCCCAGAGATGTAAGTGCCGCCCACTATGTATGTGGATGAAAGCCACCAGGGCAAGAGTCTCTGGTTCAATATGGGTATGGTCCAAGACTCGTCGTAATACGCTCCGCCTTCGTCGGCGTACCACATGTGCTGGTCCACGCCGGCTATTCCGCCGAGCTCAGTGCCGCCAGGGGCGAACAAGAGCTTTTGAACGCCCTGTGTGCTGGTCACCGCCAGATAGTCGTCGGCCAACTCGTCGTTGCCGTTGTTCTCCGTGGTCCATATTATCTCTGCGGTAGCTCCGTCGAGTTCCATGGCGTCGCCGCTGAAAGCATAGGCGTTGTTGTACTGGCCGTCGGCGTTGGCCCAGATGTTACCATCCAGACAGTCGGAGTCCAGTATGGCCTCGTCGATGTCCACCAGGTTAAAACCATTGTCGAAGGCGCCGCTGCCCTGGTCCTGCCAGTTGTCACCAAGGGCGGGGATGTTGACCTGGGCTATAGCCTCGACCCAGGTGTTCACCAGGGGCGCTCCTCTGCATCCCTCTACGATGCCACAGCCGGATATCCAGACGTTGCCGCTTCCTGCTAGGGCGCCATCTATGGCCGCCCGGTCCGCGACACCGAAATTGTCGGTGGTCCCCGCAGTGTACAGGTCCAGTTCCGACCCGTCGCTAGCCGTCAACTGGCACTCCATGTCCATGGTGGTCCAGACCAATATGTCATCTCTTCCACTGGTGGTGAAGTCTGTCCAGAAGTTGCCAGCAGTGTCAACTACCCACATATCGGCGTTGTTGTCGCCGCAGTAGTTCGTCCACTCCCTGCTGTTGTTCCACTCGGCATATGCTGCGCTGCCGCTGTCCCAGGCAGTCCACATCCAGCGTGCAAAATAGTCGGAGTAATAGAAGTTATACAGGTATTTGATGAAACCATCCCATGCATCGTAGTTGTCGTCGGATACGACAAGTATCTCGAAGTTCTGCGGCATGGTATGCACCTGGTAGAACTGGCCTGCATTGTCATCATAGGCGACGTTGCCGTAGAAATAATCAGCATCGCTCCGCACGAGATCTATCGCGGTTATGTCGAAGATGAATGTCTCATCCGGCAGCAATCCTATTATCTGGACCTCGTGGTGGGTGCCATACGCCGTCTGTATCGTCAAGGCACTGACCCACGCGTCCGGGTTGTACATATCGTCCACGATGGACGGCTCATAATATGTCCATGGCGTACCAAGGTATAGCCAGCTGTCATCATAATCCGGTTTGCTGGTCTCGATGCGCGTCCGGTATACTGACATTATGCCATATGAGGGTTCATCGGTCTCCCACATTACACTATATCCTGTATGTGTCGTACCAAAGAGAGTTATATCATATATACGAGGGGGCTTGCCATCATACTTCGCAGTGTCGGTGACCGACCGTACACTTGGCTGCGTCTCGGAGTACCTCACGGTCAGCGTATCCGAATCCTCATAGGCGGCGAGCACTGGGGGTCCGCCGGTCTCGGCCTCGGTGTGGCTCAATCCATCGTTGTAACCGTTCAGGTCCTCGTAGCCAACGAAGAAGTATCCCTCGAAGGTGCTGGAGTTGATCGCGGTCTCGGTGAGTGTCAGCTCGACACCGGTGGTGTCCTTGCTGGAGTTCACCCATACCTTTGCGGTGTCTATTCCGACCCAGTTGGTGTTGTTGTTGGCATCCACGAGGAAGACCTTGACGGCCTCGTCCTTCATGTATCCCTCCTCTTCGAACCATACCTTTCCAACACCAGGGGGTGTTCCGGATATGGCCAGGGAGAAGTACTGGTCAGTGGTGCCCATGTCCGCGCCACCTTCCACGTATACCTCGAAAACATGCCCCAGCGGGTTGGCTATCCAAACGTTCTCGACCACATTCAGGTCGTCATAGTTGTTGTTCGGGTT
>DAOVJP010000372.1 GCA_030673205.1 Thermoplasmata archaeon | reverse complement strand
GGAGCTACGATGATGATCAGCATCTCGTCCGCCGTTGGCGTGTAGAGGAAGGTCTTGGGGTCGATGCTAGCCTTCCCAATGTACGAAATGAACTGGTCGTCTTTGAGTATCCACATCACAGAGTCGCCGTTGATATCCTCCAGGGTGAAATTGTAGGCCACATTCGCTTCCAGATAGACGTTAAGCACATCTATCCCGTTAACCCCTTCACTGAAGTTCCCGTAGTACGCACCCGTTCCCCCTTGATACAGGTTGGTCATGGTTGTCTCGTTGTGCACGACGAAACAGTAGTCGCTTTCTCCCTCCAGGCGGAAGTAATGGTCCCCGGCCTCTGCGGGGGTTATCGTTGTGGAGTTGGCCACCGGGGATCCGCCATCCGGTAGAGTCAAGACCAACCCATTGTCGTCGGTGGCTGTGAGGTCGGGTGCTTGATACCATCCAATGTCGTATCCGGCATAATAGGAGGTTTGCTCCTGGAATATGATATAGTACTTCTCTCCGGCTTCCAGCGTCATGTGGTATGCGTCTCTCTCGTAATCCCAATCTCTCATCGGATCATCAGGCATGCTCTCCAGATGTTCGGTTCCCACGGCGGTGGGGATCGAATAGGGCATCCAATTGGGAGCATCCATGCTTTCCAGGTGGTCCATGTCCCAACCGTCCTGAACGGACATGGTCTCGTTATATGCGATATGGCCATATGATCCATCATCCACTCTGGCTATGGTCCCGGATCCCTGGGTCGCATCATGCCAACCCACCATATCTCTAAGAATTCCGACATCGTCGAAGAGATACACGTTGTAGTCTCCCCAGGCCATGTTGGTTGTTACTAGATAGCATGTTAGCGCGGTTCCGGTGGAGCCGATGGAAACGTCTGCGGGAACGGCGTATGTGCCATCCGCGACTATCTGCCAGCCTTCGATGCTCACGTTATTGGTGTGTATCTCGAAATCGTCTATGAACCAACCCGCGGTTTCGCCGGTCTCATCAGCGTAAAGATCGAACCGAACGTATATGGTGGCTAGCGACAGCGAGAACGACAATGGATAATCGTGGAATTCCCATTCGTGGTCCAGGTTGTAGCCGCTTGGCTCCAGAACCTGCAATAGTTCGTTCGTCCCGGTCCTGTAAACGCTCACGTTGCAGTAGTCGTTAGGCGAATCCTGTAGGTCAAGCCAGTCATAGAATCGAATCGATGCGTCACTCACATCCGCACCCAATGGCCTGTCCGGGGAGCGAAGCGATGCGACAAGCTCCGTGCCTGTGCCAGTATTGTTGAGATAATCCCCCTGGAGGTTGGTTCCCCAGCAGTGATCGCCGCTGTATGCCGTTGTCGGGCCGAACCCGTCGTCATCCGCCTCGTCGTCACCGGATGTCCCAGCGGTGCTCCAATAGGGTGTGCCGTGTTGCCAGCAGTCATTCGCTCCGCTGTGGTTCCACCCGTGGAATGGTGTTGTAGGGGTAGGATTGGGTGTTGCCAGCAGGTATTCCATGTCGTCCTGCCATATAGGTCCGCCATCGGAATACAATTCCACGAAGCCGCCCGGGCCAGTCTTCACCTCGTTAATGTATACTCCCTCCTCTCCCAACTCTGGCGCGGGGGCATCGTTCAGAGCCCCCCAGGTGGGTGTCTCGTCGCGTGTCCAGTCAAGGGCATAATGGTCAATCTCGTAGGCCCTGGACGCAGATTCACCATCTATTGGGTCCGGTGTGGAGCCGTTGTGTCCCCAGTGTATGACATCTCCAAAGAGTCCGGTGGGATCGAAGAGGTAGAGACTACCTCCCTGTGCAGGCATTGCCAGTCCTGTTATGTCGGGTGGACCGACGAGTTTGTATCCTCCATCTATTATCGTATCCAACACTCCGAGGTCTATGGGCCACTGGATGCTAGCATCCTTTACGGGGGAGAAGAACCAGTTGTTCAACTCGACACTTGTGCCATTCCTATTGTGCAATTCTATCTGGGGCGTGGCGGTGCTCTCATCCGCG
>DAOVJP010000013.1 GCA_030673205.1 Thermoplasmata archaeon | reverse complement strand
CCCCCGCCTCTTTCTCCCCTCTCCCATCTCTCCCCTTCATCTCCATGTCACCTCCACCCCGTCCGTTCTGAAACGCTGGTTCACCACCGTCTCCTCCATCTTCATTCGTAGGCCGGAATCGTACATCAATACCCCGGTCATGGCTATCATGGTGCCGTTGTCCACCAAGAGCTCAGGCGGAGGGACAAAGCATCTGGCGCCCCGTTCCCGGGCCATGATCTCCAACATTTCCTGAAGGCGTTTGTTCCTGGCCACACCCCCACCCAGCAGCACCTCTTCCTTCCCTATGTGGGCCATGGCACGCTCCGTCACCTCCACCAACATGGCGAAGGTCGTTTCCTGTATGGAGTTGGCCAGCGCCTCCACGCTAGCGCCTCGTTCGTGCAGCACGCGGGCGGCGGTGAGAATGCCGCTGAAAGACACGTCCATGCCCTTTACGGAGTATGGTAGAGGGATGTATTCATCGGAGGAGGCGGCCGCCTTCTCCAATACCGGTCCGGCGGGAAAAGGCATGCCCAACTCCCTCCCGAACTTGTCCAACATGTTCCCTATGCCTATGTCTATGGTCTCTCCGAACACCCGAAAACGGCCGTTGGAGAAAGCTATGACCTGGGTGTTCCCTCCCGAGGCATAGAGCAGCACCGGATCCTCGGCGTCCGTGGTGAGCGCTCCTGCTTCTAAATGGGCGACGCAATGGTTCACCCCCATTATGGGGCATCCGATGGAGATGGAGAGAGCCCTGGCCGCGGTGGCCGCCACCCTGAGGCAGGGGCCTAACCCCGGACCTTGGGAGAATGCCACCAGACCTATGTCCTTTCTGCTCATCCCAGCCTTTTCCAACGC
Source organism: Thermoplasmata archaeon (assembly GCA_030673205.1). Taxonomy (GTDB): domain Archaea; phylum Thermoplasmatota; class Thermoplasmata; order JAGHBH01; family JAGHBH01; genus DAOVJP01. The sequence goes on along the minus strand of DAOVJP010000013.1, from coordinate 11,700 downwards.
CTCCTCCACAAGGGATGCCACATGGATGGAATGGTGGTCCGCCGCCTCCCTGGGATGTATGCCTCCCTCTTTCGGAGAATACATCTTGGAGGCTGTGACAAGGGGTCTTGTGCCCTCAGTGAGCCCTATGCTGATGGTGTGCGCGGTGCCCTCTATCCCCAGGCAGTACATGGCCACAGAAGATTGGTGGAGGTATAAAATATGGTGGATGGGGGAGGAATGGAAAGGAAGGCAAGAAGGGAAGGGAGGAGGATGGGAAGGGAGAAAGAGAGGGGAAGAAGGGAAGGGAGGGAAGAGGATGGAGAGAGGCTGCGCTGTTGTTGCGGCGGAAAAAAAGATGATCGCACCAAATCTTTTGTATCCCCACGTCGATGCGCGGGCGGTGAGAACATGGAGTTAGAACTTGTCCAGATAGAAATGGAAGAGGGCATGAACGTCATCATAGGGCAGAGCCATTTCATAAAGACGGTGGAGGATGTGTACGAGGCCATGGTGAACACCGTTCCCGGCATACGATTCGGCGTCGCCTTCTGCGAGGCGAGCGGCGCCCGCCTCATCCGATTCGACGGCACGGATGAGGCGCTGGAAAAACTGGCTGTGAAGAATGCGGAGAAGATAGGCGCGGGGCACACCTTTGTGCTGTTCCTTGAGGGCGCATATCCCATAAACATCCTGCGCCACCTACGCCAGGTGCCTGAGATATGCAGCATCTTCGCGGCCACCGCCAACCCGCTCCAGGTCGTGGTAGCCGCCTCCGACCAGGGACGTGGCATAATGGGGGTCGTTGACGGAGAGGTACCATTGGGGGTGGAGGATGAAGAGGGAAAGAAGTGGAGACGGGAATTCCTCCGGAACATAGGATATAAAAGGTGAGCATTTGAAGATACTGGTCTATGGCGCGGGTGCCCTGGGAAGCCTCCTCGGAGGATTGCTGGCCGAAGGGCATGAGGTCGTCCTGTTATCCAGAAGAGAGCACGCAGAGGCAGTGAATGCCCATGGGCTCGTACTGAGCGGAGTGCTCGCCAAGGTCGTCCACCCCCGGGCTATAACAGAATTATCGGCCCTGGATATGACCCCCGAACTCGTCCTGCTGACCGTGAAGAGCTATGACACCGTTGCCGCCTGCGAGTGCATCGTTGCGAACATGGGACCGACACCGGTGGTGGGGTTTCAGAACGGACTGGGAAATTTGGAGGCGATGAAACGGATCCTCTGGCCGAACAAGGCCTATGGGGCCACCACCACCATGGGCGCGACATTGATCGGCCCGGGAAATGTACTGTTCGCGGGAGAGGGGACGACAAGACTGGAGGCAGCCCGTAAAGAGGACACGGCCGTTCTGGGCGAACTGGCAGAAGGGTTGAGGAAGGGAGGAGCTGTGGAGAGGGCCGAGAACATCACGCAGGCTATCTGGGACAAGGCCGCTGTGAACATCGGGATAAACTATCTCACCGCGCTGGCTGGAGTGGAGAACGGCGTGTTGGCATCCCATTGGGAAGAGCTCCGTGGCCTTGTCGCCGAGCTCTTGAGCGAAGTTGCGTGTGCGGCCGAACAAACGGGAGTGCAGGCAGACCCAGAGAGATGGGCGGAGGCGGTGTTGGACGTGGCCTCTTCGACCTCATCGAACCGTTCCAGCATGCTGCAGGACCTCGAACGCGGCAAGAGGACCGAGAACGATGCTCTGGCAGGAGAGGTGTTAAGGCGCGGACAGGGCTGTTCTCTCCCCGGGATACATACCCTCTATTCCCTTGTGCGACTGGCTGAGGCGCGGACGACACTTTAGGCCCAGTGGGGGCAAGCCCTAAATATGAAGGGAGGATTGTAGCGGAGGCTGGAGGATGTTCGTTGGACAAGGATGCGATAAAGAGAGAGGTGCTCTCAACGATCAAGGACATGGTGGTCGCCGTGATCGTTGTATGTCTTGTCCTGGGGTCCGTGGTGTTGTACACCGGGAACTGGCCCCCCCTTGTGGTCGTTGAGTCTGGGAGCATGCGCCACAGCTCTGAGAGCCTCATCGGCCCCATAGACGCAGGTGACCTCGTTCTCGTGAAATCCATAGATGCCAGGGAGGATGTGATCACCTACGTGGAGGGTGTTGAATCTTTGACCGTAAAAGGAACGAATGCGGTGGGAACGGTCGTGGTCGATAGGACCGTGTCAGGAAAGAAAGCCCCTCATAATACATATGGGGAGGCGGGCGATGTCATCATATATTACAAGAACGGCCTAAGGGACGAGACGCCCATCATCCATCGGGCCATGATGTGGGTGGAGTACAACGAGACAGGCGGAGGGAGTTTCGACGTGCCCGACATTGGAGCGTATGGCATCACGGGCGTTCTGACCCTCTACTCTGTGGGGTACCTTGGGCAGACGGTGGACATAGACTTCGGAGAGATGCTGGCAAGGAATTTCTCTGCCACCGGAAGGCCCCATGGGGGTTTCATCACATTGGGAGATAACAACCATGGAAGGTACGACCAAGGAGGATCGATGCGCGACCGGCCGGTGAACGGAGATCCTGTGGAGCCGGTGCAGGTTGGGTGGGTATTCGGGAAGGCCAGAGGGGAAGTGCCCTGGTTCGGCGCCATAAAATTGCATTTCGCCGGGGATCCCAACCCCTATGACGAGGTGGGTGCGAGCGGGGTGCCTCCGAACGCCTGGAACAATCTGTTCTTGACCATTGGCGGGCTGATCTTCGCCGCCATCCTGATAGATGTTATATCCCATTATCGCCACGTAAGGAAAGAGCGGAAACAGGGCGCGGAAGAGTCCGGAGAGAGTGCGGAAGAGGGAGAAGAAGAGAATGGGACAGGAGCGGAGGAGGAAAAGGAGACCCGTGGGAGTGCGGGAGAGGATAGAGCAGGAGAGAATGGTTTAGAAGAGGGCGTGGAAGAGTCGGTGAATGTAGAAAATGAGGGAGATGAAGGGCGAATGGGGGAAGAAGAGGGGGGAAAGGACAAGGGAGATGAACGCCGGGGTGGAAAAATGGGGAATGGTGCCAGGGTAGGAGAGGCAGGCGGAGAGAAAGAGCTAGAAGATGAGGCCGGCCTCTCTGTAGAGCCTGCTAAAGAATAATTCAAAGAATGCTTCTCGGCCTTAGCCCACACCCATGCTCCTAGAATTTGGATATGGTGCTTTGTATCCTCATTCTCGGCGGGCTTATGTCTTGGAATGCGTGGTCTTCGCCCAGTGCGTTCCAGACCTCACGTGGGGGAACGCTGAGGGCTATCTCCCTAGTGCGCCCGTATTTTCCTTTGGATATGACCCTGGCATGGATTATGCCCAGCATGTCCAGTTCTGATATGAGATCCGTTATCCTCCGCTGGGTAAGGGGGGATGTGCCCACTTGTTTGCAGAGCTGCTGGTACATGTCATAGACCTCTCCTGTGGTGAGATCATCTCTTCCTTCCTTGGCGCTGAAATATATGCCCAACAGCACTACCTTGGAGTGCTCTGGAAGGGTGCGTACCACCTCTCTTATGCAATCGAGTTCGATCTGATTCTTGGCCCGGTAGACATCTCTTTCCATGACCGCCTCTGCTTTGCGCCTTTCGGCTATCTCCCCCGCGACCCGGAGAAGGTCTATGGCGCGTCTAGCATCCCCGTGCTCTTTTGCCCCTATGGCGGCGCACAAGGATATGACCTCCTCGTCTATGGTGCCCTCTCGAAAGGCTAGGTCCGCCCTCTCCCTTAGTATGTCCCCTAGCTGTTGGGCGTTGTACGGGGGGAATATGAGTTTTTCTTCTCCGAGCCTGCTTTTGACCCTTGGGTCAAGGAACTCGGTGAACTTCAGATCATTGGAGATGCCTATTATGCTCACCTGGGCATTGACCAGGGTGTCGTTGAGATTGAGCAGGTTGTAGAGCACGTCATCACCGCTCTTGTAGAACAGTTTGTCTATCTCGTCCAACACCACCACCAGTACCCTGGGTTGTGCATCCAGGTTCTTTCTCATCTCCTCGTGTACCTTTTCCAGCGGCCATCCAGTGAACGGGATACGTTCCTGGAACACTCGTATGAACCGGTTCCCGATGTTCTGCAATATCCCATAGGGGGTGTCCACTATCTCACAGTTGATGTAGATATGGTCCACAGGGGACAGATCCTTTACATGTGAAGCGTTCTTTCCCTCCTTTACCCGCTGTTTCATGTCCGCCATCTCCTTTTCGATGTAGCGGACGGTGGCGGTCTTTCCAGTGCCAGTCTTGCCGAATATCAGTATGTTGGAGGGACGGTTCCCCCGCAACGCAGTTATCATGATCGAGGCTAGCTGTTTCACCTCCGCCTCCCTGTGGGGTAAGGTGGATGGGATATACTCTGGTCTCAACACGCCTCGGCGGTTCTTGTTAAAAAGCGGCTGTGCATCTAAGTATTCTTCAAATACGTTCTGCGTGTGCATAGGTCCTCTCCCCTTCTCCTGTGCCAACAGTCCGCTCATCCCTGTGGATGTAGTTGGTCTTGTGTTCTCAATGCTGATGCGAGACCGGACACAAGAGGAAAAGGGAGATGATACGGGGTATACTAAAACCTTTCCTATACCTGCAAAACCACTAGGCCAGAAGAATGTGTTACATCTGGGGGGGACCCCTTCATTTCATGTGGAGGGCGGGTATGCGGAGGGCGGGGGTAGAAGAGGCGGGCATGAGGTATGTGGAAGCGGGGTATGCGCGGCGTCTTACCTGATCTTCAATTCCTTTTTCTTCGCGCTCAACCGCTGGCGGTCCTCTTTAGTGAGCTCCCAGGCGAGTTCTTCCAGCTCACGGCGGTGGGTAAGGAGCTTTGATTTGCTGGTGGTTGTCATAAGCTCCTCGAATCGCTTCCTATCTCTTCTGAGGGTGTACACATACCATATCCCTATCAATACCAGGGCTGGCCCTACAACTATGAGATACATGTTCCAATCACCCAAGGAAGCGGCCAGGTCATGGATGCCTTTTGGAGATCCGATATCTGCCAGCCCATAGACTGCCAGGATAGAAGCGAGAATGCCTAACACTATGAATACCACGCCTACCTCGAACTTGTGTTCTAACATCCAGTATCTTATATTTTTCAGGGACATAGGATTACCCAAGACACGCCATGACCAAGGAGGATAAAATCCTTTGCAAAAGCTTATTACCCTTTCACCCGCTTCCTCCTCCGGTGAGATCCATGGTGGAACTGAAGAGAACCCCTATCTATGATGCCCATCGAGAAGCGGGAGCGAGCTTCGTGCCTTTTGCCGGGTGGGAGATGCCCATCTCATACACAGGCATAAAGGATGAGCACCTGGCAGTCCGTAATGCTGTCGGATTGTTCGACGTTTCACACATGGGAGACATTTGGGTCAAAGGAAAGGATGCAACGTCCTTTTTGTCCTGGGTGACCACAGCCAACCCCACAGCAGCAAAGGCGGGCGACTGCATCTACACCCACATATTGAACATAGAAGGGGGGATCATAGATGATATGATAGCCACGAAATTCAGCGAAGAATGTTATCTCTGTGTTCCAAACGCATCCATGAAGGACCAGATATTAGATTGGTTCAAAGAGAACCGGAAAGATATGGAAGTGGAGTTCATTGATGTGACCGAGAAATATGTGTGCCTCGCTCTACAGGGGCCAAAGGCCAATGGGTTGCTGCAGGAGATGACCGTTCCTCCCCTTGAAGATGTGAAGTTCTTCAAATCCCATTTGTATGTATTGGAAAATGGCAGACTCGTTGCGGAGAAGCCCATTGAAGCACGGGACGAGTGCGGGATAGGCTCTGGAGAGGTGTTGATATCCCGAACTGGCTATACTGGCGAGGATGGCTTCGAACTGATATGCAGAGGAGAAGAAGGGGTGGTGCTATGGAAGACCTTGATGAAGAGAGGAGAGGAAAGAGGGATCAAACCTATTGGTCTAGGTGCGAGAGACACGTTGAGGCTTGAGAAAGGATTTCTTCTTTCAGGAACGGACTTTCACGAGGACAGAAGCAGCCTTGAGACCGGATGGGACTTCGTCATCGCATGGGACCACGATTTCATAGGGAAACCGGTGTTAGAGAGGCAGAAGGAAGAAGGCCACCACAAACTCCGTGGAATATTGGTCGAGGGAAGAGGCATCCCGAGGACAGGAATGAGTGTGCTTTTCAAAGGAGAAGTGGTGGGGGAGATAACCAGCGGATCGTTCTCTCCTATGCTCGAAAAAGGGATTGCTTTGGCATACCTCCCCAAGCACATAAAGAAGGGCGATGTGCTCGAGATAGAGATAAGGGGGAAATGCCATCCTGCGGCTGTGGTAAAAACCCCCTTCGTGAAATAAGAATACTGGTGAGAAGATGGTACCCCCGGACCAGACAAAGGACTTCGCAGATAATTTCTTGGAGAACGCTTTCAGTGAACCAAAAGAGGCAAGCAAGACAAGCGATTCCGCAGATGCTTTTCTGGAGAACGCTTTTCAAGATCCAGGGGTAGTGGTCTTTGAAGAAAAGAAAGAGAAGAAAATGAGGGAGAAGGGGAGAAAGAAAGAGAGAAGACAAGAGCGTCCCAAACCCCCAAAGAAGCAAAAGCCGCCCAAGAAAGCAGCCAAACAAATAATAAAGAAGAAGGCCTCCAAGAAGCCAAAACCCCCTCCAATACCCATAGACGCGGACATCCCCCTGCTTCCTGGAGAAGAGGTCCAGTGGAAAGGATCGCATCATCGTGCTTCGGCTTTCAAGGCATACATGGGGTTTGCCGTTGCCATGAGCCTCTCCCTCTTCTGTTTCGGAACGGCAGCCGCAGGAGGAAGAGCCGAGAGCCCAGAGTTCTGGAACACGTTCTTGGTCATCCTTGTAGTGTTCATAATAATCATATTCTCACTCGTGAGTCAAAGCGCGGAAGGACACTTTCTCCTTTCCACAATCCAGACAATACTTGCAGCTCTAGCTGCGTTGATGTTTTCCACCACCTTCCTTTCCATTCTCTATCAGGACATATCCAGCAAATACGATATCACCGTTCCCCAAGGCACTCCGATGGAACTATCCTCCCTTGCCAATCTGCCGATAGCTTCCTTGATCTTCATAGGGATGGTATTATTGCTGTTCGTAGTGATCACCACATTGAAAAGCCATGTACCTCAACAGTACAGGCGAAGCTTGGTCACCGCCGCTACTGTGGTCCTACTAACCGGTACATTGTACATGTTCAAGCCAGAGCTGTTAGAGAGCGCGGAAGAACATCGTCTGCTAGCACTCTACCTATTCGCCATCTTCTTGATGGGTTTTTCTGCTGTCCTCTTCTTCGCCTTGGCGACCAAGAGGACACGCTATGTCATAACCAACCAGAGGATAGTTGTGATTAAGATATACTTAGGGAAAGAGGCTTGGATGAAGTCCTTTGCAGAGATAGAGAAGGTCAAGGCTAGACAAGGATTGCTTGGCTCCATGAACGGCTTCGGAAGCGTCATACTCACAACCACCACCCCCAGCCATCGTCTACACATCATCTATTTGCACGGCATGCCCGAGCCGTTCAAGGTTGAGAACATAATTTATACAGGGATTACTATGGCCCGGAGTGCAACCCGAAAGGAGATTGGATGATGTCGAAAATAGATGAAAGTTGCAAATATACTGAGACTGACGAGTGGGTAAATGTAACTGGGAACAAGGCCAGGATAGGCATCACGGACTATGCACAACACAAATTGAACGACCTCACATATGTGGACCTGCCCGAGATAGGGATGAAAGTATCCAAAGGAGAACCATTGTTGGTGGTGGAATCGGTGAAATCCGCAGCTGACATAAACGCACCTATATCAGGGACGGTGATAGAGGTGAACGAGGAGTTAGAGGACAATGCTGAGACCATCAATAAAGATCCATATGCCAAGGGGTGGATCGTGGTCATGGAACTGGAGGCCCCCGATGAATTAGATTCCTTGTTGGATGCCAGCGCATATGCCAAGAAGATAGGGGAGTGAACGTAGCACAGAAGAGATGCTGGTGAAGGGGGAGTAGAGGCCAATGGAGAGAACAAAAAGGTAATGGTTGCAGGGGATAACGATCACAAAGGATAGAGGATGTAGAAAGAGGAGATACAACAGAACTTGTGGATAGAGCTAGGAGATGGGCATATGTCAAATGGATCAGATTTCTTTTATGATATCCCCGAAGAGGCAAGGCATTCTTTGAACATTCCAAAAGGATTGAGCGAGGACGAGGTTCTCAGAATATTCTCTGAGAAGGCAGAAATGAACACCACCGTATCAGGAAAGGCATCCTTTCTCGGAGGGGAGTTCCAGCCCAGATACATCCCTGCGGCTCTTCGTCATATAATGTCGATGGGAGAGTTGTTGACCGCCTATACTTCCTACCAGCCAGAAGTGAGCCAGGGAATGCTACAGGGGCTTTTCGAGTATCAGAGCCTCATGGCCGAGTTGACCCAGATGGACGTGGTCAACGCTTCCCTCTATGATGGAGCGACTGGTCTGGGAGAGGCTCTTCGCCTCAGTTCCAGAGCCACACGGAAAAAACGTTTCTTGCTGCCTGAGGCAATGTGCCCTGCTAAAAAGCAGATAGCGGAACTCTACGTAAAGGGCTTTGACGGCGAGATAGAGTTCTATGGACATGAAATAGAGGGGGGAGGGGTGAATATCTCCGATCTTCGGAACAAGGTATCGGAAGAGGTGGCGGGGGTCTATGTGGAGATGCCAAATGCTTTGGGGGTCCTCGATGAACAGATATTCGATATGAAGGAGCAGATAGGGGGAGCCCTTCTCTTGGTCGGCGTTGACCCGTTATCCCTTGCGATCCTACGGGCGCCGGGGGATTATGGGGCGGATATAGTGATCGGGGAGGGACAGCCACTTGGCCTCCCCATAGGATATGGAGGCCCCACGCTGGGGCTATTGGGCGTGACGAAGAAGCTGGTCCGCAAGATGCCGGGCAGGGTCGTGGGCGCTACCGAGGGCACGGCGGGCGAGAGGGCGTTCTGCATCACCCTTCAGACGCGGGAACAGCACATACGGAGAGAGAAGGCGACCAGCAACATCTGCTCCAACGAGGCGCACTGCGCCATTGTAGCAGGGGCGTATATGGCGCTCCAAGGCGCCTCCGGGTTAAAGCGTCTTGCCGGTCTCTTGACGGAGAGGGCGCATAGGTTGGCAGAAGAGATGAACAAGGCGGAGGGTTTCAAGGCCCCCCTGTTTTCCCGGCCGTTCTTCAATTCCTTTGCTGTGGAGACCCCCATTCCCTACTCTCGCATCGAAGAGCATCTTCTGAAGAACAAGATACAAGGAGGACAATCCCTATCTCCATTATTTCAGGGAGAGGGCGCAAAGGATAACATAGCACTGTTCTCGGTCAACGAGACCATACCCGACGAGGCGTACACCCGGCTAGTGAGAGTTCTACATGAAATAGAGGGGTGGGGGGGATAACATGTACAGACAGGCCAGATATGATGAACCCTTGCTGTCAGAGATCTCCGACGACACCCCGAAGACCCGATATTGCAAAGCGCCGGAGAACCCTCCCGAGGACTATATTCCCGCCAGCATGTTGAGGAAGGCTCCGCCGGGCATCCCGGAGGTCAGCGAGGCACGGGTCGTCCGTCATTACACCCGTCTCGCCCAGATGACATGGGGCGTGGACACGGGATTCTACCCTCTAGGCTCGTGCACCATGAAATATGGTCCGAAGATAATCGAGGTCGTGGCGGACCTCCCGGGCTTCCGTGACATACATCCTCTCCAAGATGAGAGCACAGCCCAGGGAGCGCTGTGGGCCATGCATGAGCTCCAAGAGCTCTTGGCAAAGATAACGGACATGGACGCCTTCACGCTGCAGCCCGCCGCTGGCGCCCACGGCGAGTTCACCGGGCTTATGATGATCCGCGCGTACCATGAGGATCGCGATGATAAGGAACGGAAGGAGGTCATAGTTCCGGATACGGCCCACGGTACCAACCCCGCCAGCGCCGCCATGGCAGGATATGATGTTGTGGAGATACCCAGCGGCGCGGATGGATGCGTGGACCTGAAGGCTCTGGAGGCCGCGCTCTCGGAAAACACCGCGGCGTTGATGCTGACCAATCCCAACACGTTGGGGATATTCGAGAAGGACGCTCTGATCATAGCGAAGATGGTGCATGAGGCCGGAGCATTATTGTACTACGATGGGGCGAACATGAATGCCATAATGGGCAAGACCGCTCCAGGAGCCCTGGGGTTCGATCTGGTGCATCTCAACCTGCATAAGACCTTTTCGACGCCGCATGGAGGAGGAGGGCCAGGCGCTGGCCCAGTGGGCGTCAAAGCGTTCCTGGAGCCGTATCTGCCCTCGCCGACGATAAAGAGAGAAGGAGAAGTGTACTCTCTGGATTACGAGCACCCCAAGAGCATAGGCCCGGTAAAGGCCTTCTACGGGAACTTCCTGGTATTGCTCAAGGCATTGGTATACATAAAAAGCCTGGGCGGAGAGGGGCTGACCGAAGCCACGGAACGGGCGGTGGCCAACAGCAACTACCTCGCCGAGAAGATAAGCCCCCTCCTACCGATCCCATACGGGAAGGTGTGGAAACACGAGTTCGTGGCCAGTGGCAAAGCGCTCAAAGAAAAGGGATATTCGACCGTGGACCTGGCAAAGAGGCTGTTGGACTACGGCTTCCACGCCCCCACCGTATATTTCCCGCATCTGGTGGAAGAAGCGTTCATGGTGGAGCCAACGGAGACGGAGACGAAGGAGGAGATGGACGCCTTCGTAGCCGCTCTACGCACGATATTGGAGGAGCCCGCGGAGAAGCTCAAAGGTGCTCCGACGAACACCAGCGTCGGCAGAGTGGACGAGACACTCGCCGCCAGGAACATGGCCTTTACATGGAAAAATGTGAATAAATAGGCGAGGCGGTCCTCAAAACCACACAAAAACGCGCTCTTTCGCGCATATACATAGCGCGTATCCACGCCTATTATACTATGCAAACATTAATATACTAAGTCTGGTTTCTTAATCTCAACTTCGATCAAGTTCGAGGCGGTGATATGATGGGAAATGATTTTAGAGCGGGCAGTGGAGCTAGGCACATGTTCATAATGATAGCTATAGTAGCAGCACTCACGGTAGTGCTCTTGCTTGTGGCATCGGACGAAGCCAGCGCCACGCCGGATGGGACCCTTACGGTAGTACATACGATAGACAATGGCGCGCCAGGCATAGTGAACATAGGCGACGAGCTGACAATAATCTATGACGATAACTTCGCAGCCACCCCCACGGTCAGGCTAGCAGGAGGGACAGTGACAGCGGACCTGAGTGCCTACGGAGGCGGAGCAGCCCAGCCGTTGTTCGACGATGGCGTAAGCGGCGGCGACGCCGCTATAGACGACATGTGGACGCTCATGTGGACGGTCTCCAACCCCGTCGTGGGTCTTGAGGCGCTCCCGATCGTTCTTTTGAACGTCGTCGCGGACGACCTTGCTGGCCCCACTCAACTTGTCGCGGCGCCGATCACAGATCTTGTCCTTGTGGCCGTGGCGGTGGATACGGTCAAGCCGACCGCGACTGGTCTGGTTGTTAGTCCGGTTCTGATCACGCAGACGAATAATGTGTTGACTGTGGATGTGACGTATGATGAGCCTATGGCTGCTGTTTCGCCTGTTGTGGTGTTGAGCGGTGGTAACTTCGGCGTTCAGAGTGCTGGAGGTTGGGCTGGTAACGTGTATACTTGTACGTTCACTCAT
>DAOVJP010000323.1 GCA_030673205.1 Thermoplasmata archaeon | reverse complement strand
TCTTCTTCAACCACTTCTTCCACAGGCTCCTCAACGACCTCTGTTATGGATCCTGTAGGTGCGCCGCCCTTCTTCTTCATCATCACGACCAAGAGAAGGACCACTACGATCACGACCACAAGGATGATGGCGATGAGCATTCCGTTTCCATCGTCATCCTCCTCTTCGGCGAGGGTCTTGAGGGTCATGCTCGTGGTCTGTGCAGTGGCATCAACGCTGTTCGCGGTTATGGCCAGATCACTCTTGCCGTTGCCATCGGTGTCGACGTTCATAGTGGAGCCCACGGTCACGTTGACCCACTGCACGGTGGGGGTCGTCGCTTGGAGGTTAGAGCCTATTATGACAGTTACCTTTGCAGAGGTCACAGCATAGATCATGGCCACGTAATCCTCTCCGCCTTTGGTAAAGTTGACACCATTGAATACCCCGATCGTCTTGGTCGTGCCCGATGCAGAAATGGTTATATCTTCAAAGCTTGGGCCCGTATATATTTCCTCTGGCGTTGCGCTCACAGCGGTGCACTGGGCTCCCTCGCCCACAGAGTTCACCGCGGCCACGGCATAGAAGTAGATCACATCGTTGGTCACGCTAGTGTCGTCGTACAATGTGCTGGTCAGACTATCGATCAGCATCGTCAGGTTGTCCGCAGCGTCACCACGATACACGACATAGCTAGTTATGTCCACGCCGCCGTTGTCCGTGGGTACGTCCCAGGTCAGGTCAACCTCCGCGTCGAAGGAAAAGGTCTCAAGGTTCAGGGGGGCACCGGGTACAGTGGCGGAAGACACTGGCGTTGCGTTGACATCGGTGCACTGGGCTCCCTCGCCCACGGAGTTCACCGCGGCCACGGCATAGAAGTATTTCACATCGTTCGTAAGGCCGGTGTCGAGGAACTCCAGAACGGTCACAGTATCGGTCAGCGCAACTAGGCTGTCCGCGGCGTCACCACGATACACGACATATTCGGTGATGTCCGCGCCGCCGTTGTCTGCAGGTGCGTCCCATGTCAAAGTGACATTTGTGTCGCCAGCGGCGGCCGCGAGGCTCACAGGAGCGTCGGGCACGGTAGCAGGTGTTGCGTTGATCACGCCGCCCTGCTCTCCCTCGCCGATGACGTTGACAGCGGCCACAGCGTAGAAGTATTTCACGCCGTTCACGGCGGTAGCGTCGAGGAGTTCAGTATCCTCGACGGTCATGAGTATGGTCAAGCTGTCCTCTGCCTCGCCACGGTAGACCCTGTATGAAGTTATGGGCGCTCCGCCGTTCTCGGCGGGGGCGGTCCAGGTCAATGTGATGTTTCCGTCACCTGCGACCGCGGCCAATGCAGTGGTGTTATCGGGAGCGGTGAAGTTCCCCACGTGGACGGTTATGGTAGTGCCCACGGTGACATTGGCGGCGGTGTCGTTGGCTGTGAAGTTCATGGTGAACGTGTAGTCACCCTCTATCGTGAGATTGGCGCTCACGTTCACATCCACCTCGACACCTGAGTCGTATGTGCCATTGGCTATTTCCACAGTGTCATTGTACAGTTTCCATCCCTCTTCAGTCCAGCTATCCAATGGCAGGGTGGCGTTCCATGTTAGGTTGAGATATTCGTCGAGAGCCACATAGACCTCCTCTACGCTCACAATGGTCATGTGGGGTGCCTCGGGTGTGGCACTTGCCGCATCGCTCTTGGCTCCCTCGCCCATGACGTTGACGGCAGCCACAGCGTAGAAGTATTCCTCGTCATTCTCCGCGGTGTCATCCCGGTATTCCAGCACGACCCCGAGCTCTTTCAACACGGAGATGTTCTCAGTGGAATTGCCACGATAGACCACATAGCCGGTTATGGCCTCTCCGCCATCCTCGGTGGGGGCGGTCCAGTTGACAGTGACATTCGCGTCGCCAGCCACTGCGACCAGAGCAGTGGGTGCGTCAGGTGCGGTGTGATCGGTAACGTGTACTGTTATGGTACCTACTCCCGTCTGGTTCGCGGCGGTGTCGTTAGCCGTGAAATTCATAGTGAAGTTGTACAGGCCTATGCCTCCGAAGAATTCGGTCACGTTGACCTCCTCAGCAACACCAGCTGCGTAGGTGCCGTTGGCAACTTCATCATCAGTGTTGTTATACAGCTTCCATCCCTCAGCGGTCCAGTCTTCAGGTAGGGTGGCGGTCCATGTGAGATTGAGTTCATCGCCGGGTGCCACATACACATCCTCCACGTTCGCGACGAGCACGGCTGGCTCGATCACATGGACGATTATAGTGCCTTCTTCGGTCTGGTTCGCGGTGGTGTCGTTGGCCGTGAAGTTCATGGTGAAAGTGTAGTCTCCGACGACGGTGACATTGGCACTCACGTTATACTCCTCTGCAGTCCCAGACACAAATGTAGTGTC
>DAOVJP010000441.1 GCA_030673205.1 Thermoplasmata archaeon | reverse complement strand
TCCCCCACCCACTTGCTGAGCATCTCCGGCCCCTTGACAGAGATGAAGTTTGCCTCGGTCTGGCTGGCCACCGCCCTCGCCAGAAGGGTCTTTCCGGTCCCAGGCGGCCCGTACAACAGTATTCCTTTCACCGGTCTCACTCCCATTCTCCGGAATATCTCCGGTCTCTTCATTGGGAGTTCCACTGCCTCTATGAGCTCTCGCTTTACCTCTTCAAGACCTCCCACATCATCCCAGGAAACATGAGGGACCTCTATCAGAACCTCTCGGAGGCTGGAGGGTTCCAGCATCTTCACCGCGTCCAAGAAATCCTGTTGTGTGACCTTCATCTTCTCCAGCACATCAGGAGGTATGGGCTGGTCCAAATCTATCTCGGGCAGATACCTGCTAAGGGTCCGCATGGCTGCCTCTCTTGCCAGTGCCGCGAGGTCCGCACCGACGAATCCATGCGTCACGGAGGCAAGTCTCTTCATGTTGAAATCCTTTTTCAGCGGCATCCCGCGTATGTGGACCTGGAGTATGTCCATGCGTCCTTCCCGGTCCGGCACTCCTATCTCTATCTCTCTATCGAATCGGCCAGGTCTTCTGAGAGCAGGGTCCAGGCTGTCCACCCGGTTCGTGGCGGCTATGACCACAACATTGTTCCGGGGGTTGAGCCCATCCATAAGGGATAGCAATTGAGCAACGACCCTGCGCTCCACCTCGCCGGAGACCTCGTCCCTCTTGGGCGCTATGCTGTCCACCTCATCTAAGAAGATGACGGAGGGGGCGTTCTTGTCTGCCTGCTCAAATATCTCACGGAGGCGGCCCTCGCTCTCCCCGTAGAACTTGCTCATTATCTCCGGCCCCTGGATGCCATAGAAGGAGGCTCCGGCCTCATTGGCCACGGCCTTGGCTATGAGTGTCTTGCCAGTGCCCGGTGGACCGTACAGAAGGACTCCTTTAGGCGGTTCTATGCCCAGAGCATCGAATAGCTCTGGGTGGCGCAGGGGAAGTTCTATGGTCTCCCTGACCTTTTGCAGCTCGCCCTTCAAACCGCCTATGTCCTCATATGTTATTCCCAGGGCCATACCTTCTGCTACGGCCCCTGATAAGATGGATATCTGGGTATCGACGTTTATCTGCACTATCCCGTTAGGGCTGGTATTGACGACCCTGAACAATGCGTGTCCGCGGGTGAAAAGGAACCCAGGGACTATGATCCCATTCCCTTTCACCACAGGGCGCTTGTCCAGATGATGTCGGATGAACGTTTCCACCCCTGCGATGGATTCCTCCTGCCACCAATCTCCCACGGGAGCTAGGGCCACTTTCTTGGCCGGTTCTGTCTTCGCCTTCTCCACAGTGACCTTGTCATCCATGGTGGTTCCAGTGTTCCTCCGAAGTAGACTTTCGATACGAACTATTCCCTTCCCCTCGTCCTCGTTCCTCATGCGCCAGACGAAGGCAGGGGTAACGGTCTGACCGGTT
>DAOVJP010000392.1 GCA_030673205.1 Thermoplasmata archaeon | reverse complement strand
GAAACTGGTCAAACATGTGAAATCGAACAGCGTTGTCTACGCCAACGAGAACATGGGCATAGGCATAGGCGCTGGACAGATGAGCCGTGTGGACAGCGCCATAATAGCGGCCCGCAAGGGCGGCGAACGGGTGGCGGGGTGTGTGATGGCCAGCGACGCCTTCTTCCCGTTCCGGGATGCGGTGGACCATGCGGCGAAGGCCGGAATAACGGCTGCCATCCAACCGGGCGGGAGCATAAGGGATGAAGAGGTCATAGAGGCCGCCAACGAACACGGGATGGCCATGGTGTTCACAGGCTATAGGGTTTTCAGACATTGATAGGCGGGCTCGGGATAGAACGGAAAGCAGACGTATTCATACCCCTGCCAGTACGAGTTGCATTACCCTGCGGAACCTTCCTATGGTATCGTCTATGGCACCATCGTTCAATACGTAGTGGTCGGCCATGGCTATGGGGACCGCCGTGCCATAATCGATCTCACGCCGATCCCTCTTGTCGAAATAGGATATGTCATCATCCTCCCTCCCCCTAGCGCCGAACCTGCCCCTTCTGAGTTCGCGGCCTACAACAAAGGCCACGATGGTCGCCGGGAACTTGGCACGGACGATCTCTATCTCCTCCCAGCTTCTCATCCCCTCCAGTATGACGATGGGCTCGTAGGTCATTTCTTTTTCTACTCTGTCCACGAGCCAACGGGTGAGCTCGGCCGGATCCTTCTCCCGCAACTCATCCGATACCTTGGCCAGGTTCTTCGCGTTGAGGTCAAGACCTCTTCCCGCACATTCGACTCTGACTATATCACCCGTGGTCAAACGCGGTATCTTGCTCTCCTCCGCATAGAAGCGGGCGAAGTCCTTACCGGCCGCGGGCATTCCTACGACTATAACGATATGGGGCAATGTCTACGCCTCTGGGCCATAATGTCTCTTGGTGGACAAGAAACTTGCGGTGCCTCCGACCAACAGCGATTTTATGAGGTCAACAGCCACAAAGGGCACGAAACCCAGCAAGAGGGCGGTGGAGAAGGAAAGACCCAGTATCACCACGAGTCCGATGCTGCCGCAGAACAATATCACCAGGGAGCCAGCGGCCATGAGTGGGAAAAGGGTCTTCCAGCTCCTGGCCTCGATCTTGCGCTCCGTGAGCTCACCGACGAGCAGGCTGGCGAGAACAAAGCCAACGAGATAGCCGCCGGTAGCTCCGAACATGACCTCGACGCCGCTTGCGCCCCCTGCGAACCATGGAACCCCGACGACGCCTATGAGGACGTATAATGCCTGGCTAGCACCTCCCCAGTACCTGCCGAGCATGACGCCCGAGAGGAGCACGAAGAAGGTCTGGAGGGTGAAAGGCACAGGCGTGAAGGGTGTGTACACCCTCATGAACGCTCCCATTCCCGTCAGGCATGCAAACACTGCTGCCAGTATCATCTTCTGCACATAGGAGGAGTTGTATCTCCACGAATGATAGTTGTACACCATGCTGTTCCAGCTATTCACTACAGGATATTCGGACATGTTACCACCGGCGCCTCCACTCTCAAAGCCGTAGATAAAGGTTTCTAGGCCCGCCCTCTCTTCTCCTACCCACACCCACACTTCACGCCTTCTCCTACCCCCACCGGCGCCCCACGCCTTCTATTCCTACCCTTTCTTCTCCCATTTCAACAGTTCGAGCACACCGCTCAACGTCTTCCCCCCAGCTATCTCCCTGCGTATCCTATCCTCCCTCTCCTTCACATCCAGTGCCCGGTTGGCCACTTCCAGGGCGCGCTCCCTGGGCACCACGACGACACCGGAGGCGTCGCCTATTATCCAGTCCCCCGGG
>DAOVJP010000187.1 GCA_030673205.1 Thermoplasmata archaeon | reverse complement strand
ACTTTTAGCCCCAGTTGGACCAGAAGTTACAGATAAGACGGACGAAGAAGTAGATCAAGAGTTCACTAGAATTCAACGAAAGAAAAATGAGTTTATCAAAACACCGCTGGGAGGTGTTCTTTTCGTTCCTCTAGCTTCTAAAGATACAAGAAACATTCAAGCTGATAAAAATTTCAAGCCACCCAAGACAACAATAGAAGAAGAGTTCAAGAACAACACAGATTTCATCAAAAAGTTACACAAACTAGTTGAAGAAAATGAAGAAATCAGTAGATTCAGAGAGAGAATAGCCACTGTAAGAAGATGCCCGTTAAACCTCGCTCCATGTGGTAAATTACGGGAGATAAAAAAGAGCTATTCTGAGAAGAACATCTTTGTTGACATCCCATATAAAGAAGAGTATCTTCATTTTGAACAAGCTATCTCTGAAACACTTGAAGAGAATGGTCTTAACCCGGTTTTTGCAAAAGACGAAACAAAAAGTCATGAACTTTTGTGCAAAGTATGTCGTTCGATTCAGAGCTGTAATTATGGAATAGCAGATATCTCATATCAAAGTTCTAATGTCCTTTATGAACTGGGTATGATGCACGCACTGGGAATGGACGTAGCAATTCTCAAAGATAAGAATGCAAAGAAACCTTCAGATATTAGTGGAAAGGAAGATATTAGATATGCAAACACAGAACAACTAAAAGCACAGCTAGGGAAGTGGATAAAAGACAGCATCATGACCAAGTAACTGCATTTCATGGAGAAGTGTTTTCGAAAAGAGCTTTCGAATCTCTGCTCCTTGAGATGAACTCCAGTCTCCCTTCTCTAATCTTCACACAATCAATTTCCACCAATTAGCATCAAAATTCACTAGCAATTCTTTTGCAATTCCCTCATTTCACTCCTAATCTTGTTGATTTCTGTCGTGATTTCTTCGAACGTGGAAATACCTTTCTCTACAATTTCTTGACTACTATGAGGAAGCTTATTAACTGCTTCTTGATATTCTACATTATGACAAGCTAATGCTAGTTCTATAGCTAATATTGCACACATTCCAAGCAAAATAGTCTCAGCATATTTAGTGGGAGAGTAGTATCTAGCAACAATTTCCAATGGTAAAGTAAATTCACCTTGTTTGTTTCTTGGTCCATGAGCTAATAGATTCGAGCGTTCCTTACTCAACCCCTTCCATTTTCTAATTCGTTTCAAAGCAGGAGATGTAATCTTTAAGGTCTTTTGAATTTTTTTATTGCTTCCTTGCGCTTCAAGAATCTTCCATTCCTCTAGAAAAGAGCAAAGAAGGATTTTGAGATGGTTACAAACTGTAAATTTCAAATCCTCATCTTTAAGGCGACTTTCCATCACTACCTCTGTCTTTTCTGGTTCTATACTTCTCAATGCAGTTTCAATCTGCATTTTCAAAGGAACCAGTACAAGTAAAGACTCTTGGAGATCTGTAAATCCCAGTATCATCGACACCTTCAATAGATATATGCATATCTACTTTGGGCACTCATTGCTCCTTTTGCTCACCAATATTTTCTATGTGTTCTATATTGTATTAAACTATCTTTGCACCTGTACTGCACATCTGAATTTGATATCTTTTTGTCCATGTTTTGTCACTCCTATGTTGAGCCAACTGGTGAAACATTAGTGGAAGCTTTGCTTCCATGTTATGTTGTGGCATAGCGGACCTCATTGGAAACCCTGTTGGCATGTCGCCCCATCGAAGCCCTTATAACCCTCTTCTCATTGCCTGTTCTAGTCTGCCTTCCTGTAGACGGTCCCCCCTCCAAGAGCTGAACACAACCAACCCCCTTCACTCCTGTACAAGAGGTGCATATATCATGTCGAATGAAGAGAAACCCCGTGCAACATTATTGGTCAAAGAGGATTGCCAGGCTTGTTCCTATGTGAAGGAGCACATAAAGGATCTGCCCCATGTGGAGGAGAGGATAAGGATAGTGCATGGGGAGAGTGCCGAGGGTATCATGATATTGGCCGACCATGAGATGGTGGATGGTGCGCCTATGCCCTTTTTGGAGGTGGATGAAGAGTATTATGCGGAGGGGTACAAGAAGGCGAAGGATGATAAGGGGAAGGTCATCCTGGCGGCGGTCAGGTCCAAGCTTGTCAAGAAGATCACCGAGATCTGCAACGAATAGAGGGGAAGAGTTTGGAGGATAGAAGCCCGGTACCGCCCATATTGGTCAGCGTGGTGTTGTGGGCCTCTACCTTTCCGTTGATGAGTGTTGGTCTGGAATATTTCCCTCCTATGGTCATGGCCTTCCTCAGGTACGGGCTATCTCTCATCCCTCTCTCCATCTTCGTTCTCAGATACCATACGTTCTCCGAGCTTGCCTCCATACTGAAGGATAAGTGGAAGTTGTTCGTTGCCGTAGGCCTCACTGCCGTCACTCTTCCCCAGCTCTTCCAGAACCATGGCATGCTCATGGTCTCGGCTTCGGCGGCCAGCATATTGCAGGCTACCAGCCCGGTGTTCGGCGTTGCTCTCGGAATATTGTTGTTGCGCGAGTCCGCTACCCCCAATAAGATCGCCGGGGTCTCCATCGCTCTGGCAGGGGCTGTTCTTTTGTCCATGGGAGATGGCGCCTTTTCTGTGGGGAATGGTGTGTTCCTAGGCTCCTTCCTCATAATATTGTCGGCGTTCGCATACGCCTCTAGCGGGTTCTTCATGAAGATAGGTCTTAGAGAACATGATCCGGTGACCATGACCACACTGGGCATATTCGTCGGTACTCTATTCTGCATCCCCTTCCTCTTCTTGCCGGGGGAGATGGCGTGGTTCGTCGCCCCCACGCTCGGAGCGGCGCCCTTGAGCATAATCATATATCTGGCAACCTTGCCGACCGGCCTTGCCATGGTATTGTGGTTCGGAGCCCTGGAGAAGATGGAGCTGTCCAGATTGATGCTCTTTGTGTATCTCATCCCTGTTGTGGCCACCGCCCTCTCCGTTGCATTCTTTGGAGAGAAGGTGACGCCCATAATGTTAGCCTCCGGTGCTCTCATCATATCCGGTGTGGTGCTGGCGCAGAGAAAGTGATGCACATGTGGGTGTGCGCAGAGGGGGATTATGGGTGTGTGAGAGTGCAGAGGGGAAATTGCAGATGCACGATAACGCGGGAGTGATAGCGCAGGTGTGAGAGTGCAACTGTCTGAGCACAACCATTAAAGCAAAGTATGAGGTGGATTCTACAGGGCCGTACTATCTGTGTGGGAGAGTAACGAGCATGACGAACGACGTGAGCAGACCAGCGATGGAGTCAGAGGGATTGGTCAAAAAGTACAAGGGCAGCGTCAAGGCCCTTGACGGCGCGTCCTTCTCCATAGGCAAAGGGGAGAGCGTGGGCTATCTGGGCCCCAACGGCGCTGGAAAGAGCACGACCATCAAGATCTTCACCACCCTGATAAGGCCTACACACGGCCGGGCGTTTATAGACGGATATGATGTCATCTCCGAACCAAAAAAAGCCTTGGCCAACACCGGTTCGTTGGTGGAGGTGCCGGGCCTGTACGACTATCTCACTCCCCGGGAGATGCTGGGATATATGGGGAAGGTCTATGGCCTGCACAAGAGAGACCTGGAGGAGCGCGTGGAGAGTATCATGCGCAACTTGGGTCTGGCGGATTGGATAGACAAGAAGCTTAGGACCTTCAGTACCGGGATGAGACGAAGATATAGCATAGGTCAAGCGGTCATCCACGATCCGGAACTGGTCATACTGGACGAGCCAGTTTTAGGCCTAGATCCGGCGGGCATACGCGATATACGGCATTTCCTGCAGAAGTTGAAGGCCGAGGGAAAGACGGTCTTTCTGAGCAGCCATCTCCTGGGCGAGGTAGAAGAGGTGTGCGACCGCGTATTGTTGATAAACAAGGGATTGATATTGGCAGAGGTCAGCCTGGCAGACCTCAAGAAGAGTACCGCCGGAGGCTATCTGGTCATATATCCCGATGCCCCTCCGAAAGATGAGGTGGCCGCTCTCTCTT
>DAOVJP010000012.1 GCA_030673205.1 Thermoplasmata archaeon | reverse complement strand
ATAGCGGGCATGGGCGGCAGCGTCGGCCTCAAAGGTACCGATGGCGACAGATACGAACGATCGCTGGAGAAGGGGGCCGTGCCAGTGGCGCCGGAACGCGCCCGCCAATTCTTACAGGGCTTGAAGGTGCTAGACCTGCAGATCGTCACGGTGGAAGGGCCGATGGGTGAAGAGGTATGCAAAGCCGCCCGCATCGACTATGAGAGCCTGCCCTTCGATTACCATGAGAGGACCACATGCCAGGATACGGCGAAGGCCGCCAAGACATTGTTGAGTGCAGAGGTCGATCTCTTCGCCTTTGTAGGGGGCGACGGCACGGCCCGGGACGTATATTCCATGGTCGGCCAGACCCTCCCTCTGGTCGGGGTCCCGGCGGGCGTGAAGATGTTCTCCGCCGTGTTCTCCCCAACACCCTCCGAGGCCTGTGGCGCCGTGGAAGAGTATATGGACATGGGGCTCACCACGGAGGTGGAGGTGTTGGACGTGGACGAAGAGGCCTATGCCCACGGAAGCCTCTCCACACGTTTGTTCGGCATAGCACTGGTCCCCTCCTCCCCGCATCTGGTCTGCGTCGGGAAACATGTCATATTCGGGGAGAGCGAGGAGGAGATGAAGGACGCCATAGCCGAGTACATGGTGGAGTTGGCGAACGGCCATACCGTGGTATTGGGCCCGGGAAGCACCGTGGACCACATAGCCAGGGAGATGGGTATCGAGGGCACGTTGTTAGGGGTGGACGTGGTCCGCGGAGGAGAGATGATCGTGCGGGACGGAGGAGCGAAGGATATCGAGCCCCACGTGGATGAGAGAACGCTGCTCGTCGTCTCCCCCATAGGCGCCCAAGGATATTTCTTGGGCAGAGGGACGCAACAGTTCACTCCCACCATACTCAAGAAAGCGGGGTTGGACAACCTCATGGTGGTATCCACCTCCACAAAGTTGAAATCCACACCGATCCTAAGGGTGGACACGGGCGATCCCGGTCTGGACGAGGAGCTCCGGGGCTACAAGAAGGTGGTCACCGGATACCACGAGACCAAGATCGTCAAGGTTGCATAGGGGAAACGCATATGATAGAAAGACCGAAACTGGTAGTGATAATCGTAGTGCTATCCATAGCTGGGTTGGCAGGCCTATACGCCTACGCCTCCTGCGTGGGACCGATAGTGCTCACCCCCGGAGAACTGGACGCAAGCCACGAAGGCAAACTCGTGGAAGTGGAGGGCGTTGTGACGGAAGCCAGGATAACAACATCCGGTTTCCTGCTCATCGACCTAGCGGACCTCTCCGGCCCCGGCGAAGCGGTGGTGTTCGTAGACTCCTCGTTGGCTGAGGCCGTGGGGAACATAGTCCCCGGCGACATCGTACGGGCCAGAGGAATGATGGAAATGTATAAAGGAGAAAGCGAGGTCGTTCCTTCCGCTGTAGGGGACATAACGGTTGTTCAGAGGGATGCAACCCTCTCCCCCGAACCACGGGCATTGTTGTCCTCCCCCTCGCTCTTCGAGGGCCTGGTGGTGCGTGAGGCCGGTGTGGTGGGCATGACCTGGGAGGAGAACGGCCACTGGTGCAAATTGGACATGGGCGACTATGGGATGGTCGTAAGGACACAGGCTTCCGTCATCTCTGGGAGCGGGTATGAGGCGGAGGGGGAAGTGTGCTATGATGAGCACAACGGATGGTGGTATCTGGACGAGACCACTCTAAATGGGACATAGCAGGAAAAGCCTAAAGCCCCCTCGGCCCAATATGCCTGGGATGATAGACCCAGGGCTCTGCGTCATGTGCAAAGGAGGCAGGAAACTGTGCGGACTGGACCACTGCCCTCTGCTCCGTTCCGTGGAGGAGAAACTACCCCGGATAGTGCATGGGGACAGGGAGCTTTTCGGCACCTCCCCACCAGCAGTGTTCGTCGGCAGATACGGCTATCCCAAGGTGGCCGCCGGTCCCATGCTGCCCTCCGTGGAGATGGACAATGCACAAGAGTTGGTGGACACGAAACGCTGGACAACGATGGACATGGCGTCCGTGGTCGCCCTCCGCTCCGGATTGTTCCGCCCCAGCACCACCGTGGACGTATATCGTTCCCCCGTCTCTAACAGGGTGACGGAGGCGGCGGTGGAACTATCGCTATCCTCCCGTTCTCTGGACACAGAGGTATTGTTGAGCAAACCCCCCCGGTCCTCCCGTACCAGCTTCGACATGTTCCACGCCCCCATGGGCCCGAGAGCCGTGGCATTGAAGGCGAGAGTGGTGGACAATCCTTCGGTCCCCCGCCGCGTGGACGCAGTGGTGGGAGACACGGACCTCGGAGCAACAGGAGGAGTGGCGGACCTATACAAGAACAGGATATCGGAGGATCACATCCAGCGCCTGTTCTCCATGGGCCAGCTTGGCATAGGGCGGCGCAGAAGAATGGTGCCCACAAGATGGTCCATAACCGCCGTCCAAGACATAGCAGGCAAAGAGATCATAGAGCGTGTCAAAACATATACCACCGTGGACAAGCCCACACACCACCATGCCCTATTATTGGGCAACCGATTTCATGTGCTGCTCTTGCCCAGGATATGGTCGTTCGAGATGGCGGAAACATGGCTCAAAGGAGCGTTCTGGGGCAGCCTCCCACACCCCTTCTCCGACCACGAGATGCACTGGGGCAGAAAGACCTACGCCAGCAAGGTCACAGGCGCATACTATGCCGCCCGGCTCTCGGTCCTCGATCATTTGGAGCGGTTACGTAGACAGGCGACCGCCATAGTGTACCGGGAGATAACGAACGAATACTGGGCACCCCTGGGAGTATGGGTGATACGAGAGGGCGTGAACAAAGCCTTGGAGGCCAAGGGGAAGGTGTATGAGAGCATCAAAGAGGCGGTGGAAGCCACGAAGCCCGGGGTGGACATAGGGGATTGGGATAGGAGTAGTGTTCTCCTCAGAGAGGTGGGGGTGCAGAGGACGCTGCGGGACTTTTGAAATATCAGGGGCCATCGGGGGGGGGGGGGGGGTGCACTCGGCTTTTATACCCTCCCTCCACTTGCTCCCCGAGACCCCATGCTCTATGTAGGTATCGACGATACGGACGGCCCGGACGGCATGTGCACCACATACCTGGTGAACAAGGTGCTAGCCGCTGTTCCTTATCCTCCTGGCGATCTGCCCAGGCTCATACGGCTCAACCCAACCGTACCCTGGAAGACCCGTGGTAACGGTGCTGTGGCCATTGTTCTCGACGCGCCGCAGGAGGCGGCCCCAGAGGTGCTAGACATCATAGTGGACATAATACGCGAGAAAGCGGTTTTGGAGGAGGAGAACACTAACCCTGGGATAGTTGTGGCCCCGACCCCTCCGCCTGTGAGTTTCTATTGGAAGGCGGTGAGGGGAATAGTCACGGTGGAGGAGGCCAGGGAGACCATACACGATTGGAGCGCGGAGGCGAAAGGGTTCAAGAACTGTCGCGGCCTCATAGGGGCGACGGCAGCCGTCTCCTGGCACCAAGACGATGTGGAGAACGTCTCCTACGAGGTCATAGCCTACAGGAAAAAGGAGCGGTGGGGTACCACCAGGGATGTGAACATAGAGAGTATACGGCGGATGGAGAAGGAGTGCCCGAGCACGTTCAACAACATGGATGAGAAGAATCGGCATGTGGCCATAGTGCCGAACACCCCCTGCCCGGTGCTCTTCGGCATAAGAGGAGAAGAGCATGAGGAACTCCTGAAAGCCAAGGACATCATCCGCGGGGAGGAGATGGAGAGCTGGACCTTATTCATGTCCAACCAGGGGACGGACGACCATCTGGTACATAGGACCATAGGAGAAGTAAAGCCCATGGAGAGCCCCATCGTCCGGGGAAGGGTGGTGGAGGCGCCGCACACGATAACGGGCGGGCATGTGTTCTTCACGATAGAGGACGAAACAGGGACCATCTCGTGCGCCGCCTACGAGCCCACCAAGGAGTTCCGGGATGTTGTCAGACTGCTGGAGCCGGGGGATGAGGTCGTGGCCATGGGCTCCGTACGGGAAGAACCGCCGACCATAAACATGGAAAAGATAATGATCATGGAGAAGGGGGACGCGCTCTCCATCCCGCATTGCCCGGATTGCGGTAAGAAGATGAAGTCCGCGGGGAGAGGCCAGGGCTACAGATGCAAGGCCTGCAAGACCAGCGCCGACGGGAAGGAGAGGAAGAGCAGAGAGGGGAAGGGGATGTATCAGGTCCCTGTGTGCGCCCGCCGACATCTCATGCGTCCAAAGGAACTGGGCTGTGCTGAGATTCTGAAAAGATATATATAGCTCGTTCGTTTATGCAAGTGCCGCGCAGGACTACTATAGCCTGAGCGCAGTCAGTTCCATGGAGTGATAGATATGGATGGAAAGGAAAAGAGTAAGAGGTTCTTTGCTTCGACGATCGTTCTAGTGTTCTTCTTGGGGAGCGTCCTGCCGCTGTTGAGCATCGTGCCGGAGGAAGCATCAGCAGTGGCGGAACCCTTCTATGAGGACTTTGAGAGCGGGGCGGAGAAGTGGACGATGGATGGGCTATGGGATTGGGAATCTTCCCCCGTACACAGCATGTTCGGAGCGTGCGTTCACTATGGCCCCTATGATACGGGGGATAGGAACGAAGGGAACATGACCTTGCAGGTCCCATTGGATCTCTCCGACCCCGATTTCTCACACGCATATCTGAGCTTCTGGTACTATCTTGGTATAGAGACCGATAGGGACCACTCGGGATACGAGAATGTCTCTGTGCACATGTCTAAGGATTCAGGAGACCATTGGAGTGAGGTAGCTCTCCTTTCAGACACCCATGGAGAGTGGAAAGAGATCATTATAGATGTTTCCGAGTATTGCGGCTCAACACAGGTGCTCATCAAGTTCTATTTCGATTCAAGGGATGATTGGATGAACGATTATGATGGATGGTACCTCGATAACATCAAGGTCTTCCCCCCCACAGAGGGCTTCATCTTAGAAGAGAGGCATGACAAGATGATGATCTCTGTCCACGACTTCGCATCAGGCCCAGAGTCAAGAATGGCTCCTTTCCAGGGCTCCATAATGATGGAGGTCGATCCATCCGAGCATCTGAGAGGGGTCTCTCTGGCATCCGAGAGCCTCGAATATGTGGTGGAGACCAATGCCACTGTCACCATATCGGCATACGCAAAGAATTTGGACGACACCAGCACCAAGACCCTGACCGGGGGTCTGAGGGTGTACAACAGGTTCGCCAAACTGGTACATGTTGCTTGGAGCAATTTCACCATCCAGCAAAGCAGCCGATACACCTTTAGTTTCGACTGGACCCCTTCCATGCCGGACTATTATCTTGTAGTGGTATACGTATCGGAGAGGGGATATATCCCCGTAATAGATCCCTATGTAGAGGATCCAGGGATAACAACGGCGCTCGGCAACGGCGACATCTCCGGAGGATGGGCGAAGACAAGGTTCAGGCCTCTCCACGTGTTCGACACGTTCATGGACGATGATGTGGAGGACGCTACCGGATCCAACGTAAGCGCTGATTGGACCGGCGAGGTCGGAGAGATCACCGGCAACGGCCACTTGAACCCGGGAGGGGAATGGGGCACGGACAAACTGGTGTACGATCCTGATACCGGAGAAGATTACCCGGTGTTCCACGGCATTGCCAGCTCCGGACAGTCATGGCTGGGCGGGGATTTCAACCTCGCCCCCAGGAACGGAGTGCAGCATAATATAACATCCAGGGAAGTGGACATCTCTGAACTGTACTGGGTATATGGTATGGAAAGCTCCGCACACTATCTGGATGAGGCCCTCGTAGGCGATTCAACACCCCGGTTATATTTCTCCTTCTACTATTGCTATAGGATGTCTACCTTTTTGGGTCTTGCAGAATCCTTCGGCCAGCTTCATATTCAAACATACACCACGGACCATAAATGGAGTGAATGGACCCCCATATGGAACACTGCGGATAACCCACATCAGTTCGAACCTGCGAACAAGCTCAACTGGGTCGAGGACCTTGACGAAGATCTCCCTACTAAAGTGGATATAACCGAATACATCCCCAGCCTTCTGGAATATGACGAAGGGTTGAAGGTGCGCTTCCAGTTCCGCGTCTCCACCAGCGGTGGGCTTTTCGTGGGAGACGGATGGGCATTGGACGACCTCCAGCTGTTGGGAGTGACCCCCAGATATGGTCTGGGCATGTCCTCTAACTCGCCACAGACCGCCAACAAGAGCATAAGCGAGACCATTGGCTTCCAATGCTCCATGGACAACACGGGCAACATGGGCGGCTCGGGATGGAGCATAGACATGGAGCATGAGAGCATTCCCAGGAACCTATCGACACTGGCGATCGAGGGGTGGGATGTGGAACAACCTAGCGAGAATCCTTTCCTTTCCGTCGCTATCGTCGGAGCCGAGAGATTCGTATTCTCCTATGTGATCACCACCATATCTGTGCCTGACGACGAGATACTGATATTCCGGATATGGTCTAACATGACCGATCCCGAACACAACATCGTGGCACAGGCCAGCGTAGACCTGATCCTAAGAGTAGGGGAGGGGGACCTGTCGATGACCGCCGACACCCTGGAACAATATGCAGAGCCAGGAGAGACCGTTGCCTATCATCTGACCATCTTGAACAAGATATTCGACGAAAGCAGGACGATCACTCTCAGCAATCTGGATGTGAATCCAGCATGGGCCGTCGTCTTCGAGGAGGGTTCATTCGTTCTAGCTCCTGGGGCCGAGAAGACTGTCTCCGTAGATATCACCGCCCCACCTTCCGGCGACTCCGCCCTTCCTGGAAGATACATGTCCCTGGCGATCACCGCGAGGAACGGACCCGTGGAGGATAATGGGACCGAGGCAGTGTCGGTGTGGCTCAACACCACCATCAATGAAACATACCGCCTGGAGTTGGGAGCTGATCCCGACACGGTCGATGCAAGAAAGGGACATACATCCACCATCATCTTCACCGCGCACAACACGGGCAATGTCGGTGGGGACGTGGTGATGAGCACGGTGGCGGTGAGCCCGGGACTGAACATGTTCGATGTCAATATAATACCAGGCTCCGGCTTTATCCAGCGATTCCAATCTGCCTCTTTCAGCGTTAGGCTCGATGTGCCAGAGGATATACCGGAAGGGATGTATTCCGTCACCGTGGAAGGTGATCTGGCAGAAGGCAACGCGACGGATCAGATAACCCTGTTCTTCGATGTTTCCAACTCCTATCTGGTAGATGTGGTTTCGCAGGGAGACACCGTCCAGACCGCGGTGGATGATTATGGATATGAGCCTATGAAATATCCATTTAGGGTATACAATAACGGCACCATTTCGACAGATATAACCCTCTCCGTTATCGCCACATCCGAGGTCGCTGGCTGGGTGGAATCCCTTCCGACGATGGATGATGTGAATGAGACCAGCGACAACAATGGAGAGATGTTCAACGCCACCGTCACCCCGACGGGAGATAAGCTAGAGGCGGGGAATTATCCGTTCGTGATCAAGGCGACCCCCACAGGGGATCCAGAACAATTCGATGCCGAGACTTTCACTGTGATCGTTCCCGCTCGTTACGAGGTGGACCTCCTTACTCCGACCGAGACAAATGTGGATATGAGCATAGGCGTGGAGGAGAGCGTTACGTTCGAACTGGAGAATCTTGGGAATGCAGTGAACCGCATAGACCTGTCCCACAACCTTGACACGGATTGTTGGACGGTGTGGTTCAAGGTTGAGGGCGTCGCCTCCTCCTATTTTGATGTGGACCCGTTCGATTCGGTGTTCGTGGAGTTCGTGTGCGTCGCCTCCACCGATGCCGTTGCAGGAGAGTATCCCGTCACGATCACCGGAGTGTGCCGCGAGGATAGCGGCGAGGAAGATGCCATATCTCTGAACATAGACCTCATACAGGAGTTCGACCTGCAGATATCGGGATATGTGACCGACGCCTCTTTCGACCCCGAGGATGACGAGCCAGCCATCTTCAAGTTCTATGTTGAGAACACCGGGAACGGCAATCAGAACGTAGATTTCTCCTACGACCTGTTCTTCAAGGGCTCTCTGGTGGGAGATACTTCCGACTGGACAGTCACACACAGCGTGGATGGCTCATCGGGCTCTGTAGACCTGGAGAGCGGCGAGAACGTCACCGTCGAGGTCAAAGTGGACCCGCCCACGGATGCTCTAGCAGGCACCTACACCTTAAAGAGCATCACTACGGTCACGGGAGCTTCCGAAACGGATTCCATAGACCTTACACTGGAGATCGAAGCCTCCCACGACATAACACTGCGCCTCATAGAGACAGAGGTGAAGGTGGATGCTGGCGGCAAGGAGAAGAAGCTGAGTTTCGAGATAACCAATGATGGGAATACAGATGAAGAGATCACCATAACCGTGGAACCCATAGGTGACGCAAAGGCGAACTGGGTGTCATATGCCGGGACCGTTACCGTCCAGGCCGGAGAGAAAGAGGTGTTGGAGGTCACGATAAAAGTTCCGGAAGGCATCGGGACAGACACATATTCTTTCTCCATCCAGATAGAGGCCGAAGATGTCACCCCTGAGACAGATGACTTTGAGGTGGAGGTGACGGGCACTTCCGACAGTGTCATCCCAACTGGGCTGTCTTCCACAGAGATAGGCATAATAGCGATCGTGATGGCTGTGGTGATAGTGCTCATACTGGTGGCACTCAAAACAGGGAAGCCGAAGAAGCCATCCTCCGGTGGAGAGCCTCAGGAGCCGACACCGGAGCCTGAGGCTCCCGAGATGCGCATGAACATGTAGTCCCAGCATATCTACTGGCTTCTGCGCACCACCAGACGTATCTCCCCTCTTTCCCCCCCTTTCAGGGTGGATACCAGGCCGTTCACAGTGTTCTCTATCACCTGTAGCGGAAAGCCACTCAGGGGCAGGGCCTTTCCATCTATCTCAAGCTCTACCCGGGGCTGGGAGGAGGCGTTCTGCAGCTTCTCCCTTACGAATTCCACCGTTCCTTTTTCGTCCTGATGTAGAAGCATCGTTCCTCTTCTCTCCTCCCCTTCTCCTACCTTTATCCTTGGTATGTTGGAATCTGTGAAGCCTTCCACCAATATGAGGTCCCAGGTCCCGATGTATCGAAGGAGGCCGAGGCATCTATCAAGGGGGAGGGAGGAGGGGATGGAGAGCAGCGAGGCCCCGTCACCGCTTACCAGCGCAGCTTCTGCCCCTGATACGATGTAACGGTGGCTGTCCTTCCCACTTACATCCAGCTCATTGTGGTCGGGGGCGTGCTTGATGACCGCTATCCCATATTCTCCTCCAAGCTCCCTGCATATGACCTCTATCAATGTGGTCTTCCCGCTGTTGCTCGGACCGTATATCCCTATGATCAACATGGAGGAGGGATGCATGGGCGTCGATTTATGCTTTTTGGGAGATGGCTAGGAAGTATGGGGGGTCGCTCACTCATTCGGGAGTGTGCGGAGTATATAGATCTCGGACCCCGGGGGGCCGGAATAGAATATCAAGGATGCTTGAGCCATGGTCTCGTTCAACTGGTCCTCTGTCAACACGATCCTTGGCAGGGGATAGGCCTGTGCGCCTTCTGTTGTCCAGGCCTTCGACACGATCAGAAGGCCGTCTGGGATATCCTCCGCCCCTCGTATGGCACCTGGAAGAGTTCCTTCCGCTCTTACGCCGAAATATGGTTCTATTGTGTCGGCATATCTCTGATCCGTGTAAACTGTGAGATTGTTGTCCAGGGCCATCTTTGCCGCTGCGGACAGTGCCGTGAACTCATAATCCTCCGTTACATCCTGTACGCCATACATTTCCATCCCGTTGTAGGCCAGGGGGAGGGTCAGGAAAGAGAGGGCGATGAACACAGCGAATAACAGTCCCATCGCCTTCTTGCCGCCGATCTTTCTGCTCCCTATGCTGTTTTTTCCAATCTTCTCACCCACTATGCCACTTTTCCTTCTCTCCTTCCTCTCGTCATTCTTCCCTCCATCTTCTCCTCTTCTCCCGCTCCCTGCTTCTTCTCTCCCATCCTCTTCTCCTCTTCTCCCGCCTCCCCATCGTTCCTTCTCCTCCTCTCTTCCTCCTTCCCCCCCCTCCTTCCCATTAGAAAAGGTTCTCACCCAATATGCCAGTCCTATGCCGGCGAAGACGCCCATGGAGAGGTCCATGAAATTGAAGCTGCGATATATGAGCGCGAAGGAGACGGCGTCCAATCCGCTTACCACGCCGAAGGTCATGAATGTCAGTGGCGCGGTAATGCCTGCCAGTATCATAGGTTTGGCCCTGTTGGTCGTGGACCTGAACGCTTCGAACCCGGAGAGGGGGAAGAACCCTAACACGATATATGGGATAAGGAAGAGGAGGAAGGTGACGGAGGTGGTGATCGTTCCGAAGACAGAGGTTAGGTAGTTCAGCACAAGAGCACCTACGGCAACGGCTATCGCCACCTGCATCTTAAGCATGGATAGGCCTGTACGCTTCGATATGTCCGGGGAGAAAAGGATCACGGACCCGATCAGGGCCCAGAGTACGGCGACGAATATCAGGAGGACACGGTCGGAGGATGGGATGAGCACCAGGTGTTCCAAGGTGAAGAAGTTGTAATACCACCAGGCGAAGATGGAGGGGACAGCTATGGCGCCGATGGTCGGGGCCTCTTTCAGAAAGGAATATCTTTCCTCTTGGAAGTAGGCCGTTATGATAGAATACACCACGGCCAGTATGAGCATTGTAACGAGCAATAGGAAGGTGAGGTGGTGGATGAGAACGAGGGTGAGCAGCAGTATGATAAGGAACGGGAGGTTGAGCCCCTCCTTCCTTTTTATGAAGAACAGGAAGGCGAGGGGCATCATCGCCAGCCCCAGGCTTTCTTTCATGGCCGCGGAGGTCAGATAGACGAAGAAGCCGTTGAAGGCGAAGAAGACGCAGGCCGCGGAGGCTGCCAGCCTGTTCTTTGTAACAACATAGGTCAGGTATCCTCCGCCCAGCACCGCCGCAGCGCCTATGAGTGGAACGAGATACCGTATGGTGGTTATCGGCTCGGCCCGTGTCAGGGAGGAGATGGCGGCGATAAGCATAGGCATGCCAGGCATCTTGGAGTTGTACATGATCAATCCTGTCCCTCCCACCTTCCATCTCCCGGTCTCCATGATGTCCTCCGCTATCCTCGCCATGGGGAAACCATCTATGTTATAGGGAAGGGATGAGAAGCTAGCAGGAATGAGACGGACCAGGAATGCCAGGAGGAGCAGTGCTCCCATGGACAGGATGAGCCATCTGTCTCGGCGGGGAAACTCTCGGAGTCTCATTCTTCGTTCCCCCCTTCCTCCTTTTCCACTCCTTCTCTCTTCTGTTTCCACTCTCTCCTAAACTCCCCCTCATCCCTTGTCCCTTCCTCCTTCTTCTCCCCCCCCATCTGCACTCCCTCTTCTTTCGCCTCCACCCTTTCCCTTTTCCCTTCACACTCTCCCTCTATCACTTCCTCCAAGGGGGTGAAGGGAACGGATACCTCTATCGGAGCGAAGAGGGTCTTGGGATGCTCTCCTATGGTGGCCTCTCCCCCTATGACCCATGCTACGAGAGGAATGAACACCGCGCCTGCCAAGAGAAAGGCCACGGTGGGTAAGGAGGCCCGGGGGACTATGGTCTGTCCGAACGCCGTCAATGGATACACGCTGCTCAAGAGATAGGAAGCAGCCAGCCCTATTCCTGTTCCCATCGGCGCCCCTATCCCTACCAGGAACAACAGGTCGCCGAGGATGAACAGCCTTATTCGTTTCTTCGGCGCCCCTATAGCCACCAGCACCCCCATGTCCTTCCTTCCCTCTGCTATGCCCCGGAGTATCAGCACCACCACCCCCACGGTAACAAGGAGGGCGGTCATGACGCCGAGGGCCATCACAGTGGCGTCAATGGTCTGTTGGCCATAGCGCATCGCGGCGCTGGTATAGCCCCCGCTGGCGTCGCTGAGGGAGAAGAAATCGGTGAATCTCCGTGTCAAACGCAATTTAGCGCTCTCACTATGGTTCGTTCCATCCCCGTTACTCTCGTCCGTTGGGGCTTCCACAGCTATGTTCGTTACCCCGGTCCCCATCTGTTTGACCAGCTTCTGCACCTCTAACGGGTTGGAGGAGCGGAGGCGGATGAGCGTATAATCATCTTCGCCGAGGCCTATGAGAAACCGGGCGTATCCATTGGAGATAAGCAGTATGTCCGCTGGATCCTCGGAACGATATATCCCTGATAGGGTGATCAGGCAGAAGCCGGGTAGGTTCGGGCTCGTAACGGTGAGCCTATCGCCTATATTTACGCCCATCCTTTTTGCCGCGTCCTCCCCCAGAATACCAGTGTTCATGCTGATCCAGTTCCCATCCAGATTGACCCCGTCCAGTTCCAGAACGTCTTTCCTATCCACCCCTCTGCATACTATGGGCTCACCGTTTATGATGGTGGGAACTATTATCTCCGGGCTGAGCAGTGTTATATTTGTCGAATTATCGAGGGCTTCTAGCAGTGTTGTGTTAAGGGGACTGGATTGATCCTTCTGGGAGATAAGGATGACATCTTCGCCCCCGGTCACGGTCCGCGGGATGATCGTCAATCCGAACAACAGGGGGACGATGAAACTGAATATCACGAAACAGAGGATGAGCCCCGGCAACAGATCTCTCTTAAGTATCAAGATGTGCCACCCCTCTTCCGCCTTATACTGAGATATGAAACAGTGCCCCCGCCCAGTATGCCAGCTCCCAGAGCGATCCCCAATGGGACCAGCGTAGAGCCCATGGTGGCATGTGGACTCAAAAGCATCGTGTACCCGATCAATGTGAAGCCGGAGACGATGAGATTCGCCCCCACTATCCCGAGTATTATGCCCATAACCCCTCCAACAAAGGAGGCTGATGCCGCTTCAAGGGTGAACACCCCCATT
>DAOVJP010000470.1 GCA_030673205.1 Thermoplasmata archaeon | reverse complement strand
TCTTCTATGGGGAGGGTTTGAAGGTGTGGATGCGGTGGACGCAGAGAAGAATGAACGTGAGTGCCTCACATCAATCGCCGCCGCCTATGACCGTGAAGTGGGCCAACAGGCTTTCCAGTTGTATCCTCTGGTTGGAGCCCTCCACCAGGCGGAACTCCGTCTCCCCGACCTTATCCAGCAGCGCCACCATGCTCCTCTCCCGCAATCCCAGTCTCAGTATCTCCCGGTGTATCTGGCGTACCAGGTCTTCCCCGGAGAGGCCCACATCGATCAGGAAGTGGTCCAGGTCTTCTCTGGCAGTCTTGAAATCGCCTCCCAGGGCAGCCTTCAGCATCTCTTTTATCTCTTCGGGTCTGGCGGTGGCGGTGCCGGTGTGCACCAGATCAGCATTTACCGCTTCGCCCAGGGATGCGGCCACCTGGAGCGCGTTGGTGGCTTTCCTCAGATCCCCCTCGGATATGTACAGGAGGGCTTTCATCCCATCCTCTTCAATTTCTATCTTCTCGTTCTCGGCCACCCGGGTTATGTACTTCTCGACATCCGTTTCGCCTAGTCGTCTGAAACGGAACACGGCGCATCTGCTCTGTATGGGTTCTATGATCTTGCTGGAATAGTTGCAGGAGAGTATGAAGCGGGTCGAGACAGTGTACTTCTCCATCATCCTTCGTAATGCGGCCTGGGCCTCGGATGTGAGGCTGTCCGCCTCGTCCAGGAATATGATCTTGAAACGGTTGCTCCCTATGGCGGCGGTGCGGGCATATTCCTTTATGTTCACTCGCACCGTCTTTATCCCTCTCTCATCAGAGGCGTTCAGCTCATGGAAGTTGCCCCGCCACTCCTCTCCGAAGAACTCCCGTGCCAACGCTATGGCGCAAGAGGTCTTCCCGGTCCCGGCGGGGCCAGCGAACATCAGGTGCGGCAGGTTGTCGCTTTTGACATAAGCCTTCAAACGATCTACAACATGCTCCTGGCCTATGATGTCGCCCAACATCTGGGGGCGATACTTCTCTATCCATATCTCCTTCAATCTACTCCCTATCTTCCCACAAGAGGTTTGGATAGATAAAGCTAACCTTATCTGCTATTTGTCTCCCCCTCCGTTCTCTCCCCTCCTCCTCCTATTCCCCTCCGTTCCCTCCTCGTATGCCCCTCTCCCTCCCCTCTTCCCGTCAGACCCCCCGCTCTCAAAG
>DAOVJP010000341.1 GCA_030673205.1 Thermoplasmata archaeon | reverse complement strand
GTACGTGAAGGATGGGATGGTAGTGGGCCTTGGCTCCGGCTCCACGATAGTCCCTGCGGTCCGAAGGATAGCGGAGCGCATGCGGGAGGAAGAGATGGACATAATAGGCATCCCAACATCCGAGGCAACAGCATCCCTGGCCCGGGAGCTGGACATACCAATATCCGTTCTGGAGGAGCACCCCGTAGTGGACCTGACCATAGATGGAGCGGACGAGGTGGACCCGAACCTTCAACTCATAAAGGGATTGGGAGGAGCTCTGGTGCGGGAGAAGATAGTCGCCGCCGCCACTAAGAGGGAGATAATAGTCGTTGATGATAGAAAGATGGTCCCGTTCCTGGGCAGTCGTTCGCCCCTGCCTGTGGAGGTGGTGCCCTTCTGCTGGCAGTCCACACGTAGACTGGTGGAGACCGTGGGCTGCCGCCCCATGTTGAGGGAGAATGTGGCGAAGGTAGGAGGGGATGTGGTATACACAACCGATAACGGCAACTACATACTGGACTGTGATTTCGAACGCATAGACCATCCCCATGATATTGAGGTCCGGCTGAACAACATGCCTGGGGTGGTGGAGAACGGCCTATTTCTGGACATAGCCTCAGTTGTCATCATAGGCTATGATAATGGGGAGACCCGAGTCGTAGAGAAGGGGAAGGTATAGAGAGGAGCGAGATGAAGGATCAGAGCATGAGCTTCTTGAGCCCTTCGAGGTTCTTCTCCACGTCCCTCACTTTCTTTCTCTCCCCTTTTTCTATCTCCGCGAAGATAGCTTCCTTGGATCTTTTTAGGGTGTAGGAGTGGGTGGGCCTTCCTTTCCCCTCTTTCTTTATATCCTTCTTCTTCACCCATCCCTTGCGACGCAGTTGTTGCATAGCGATGGATACCTCGGGCTGCCTGAGGCCCGTGTGGTGTTCTATATCCACGGATCTGGTCTCTTCTTCCCTGAAGACTATAGCCAGGCTTTTTGCCACATTCTTGGTAAGGCCAGTATATATAAGTCTGTCTACAACCTCCTGCTCCTTGGATGTCATCTCTCATCTCTCCAGCCGTATTTGTGCCTTTGTATATTAATGGAGAGAAGTATAAGTAACTTTCTGCGAAAAATATTTAAATAGGAATATTCCACCATGAGTATACTTTACGGAAGATACAGGTACTGGCCATCCGATCCTGCATATGAAATGTAGCTTATCGGGAACAGATATCTAGGAAATTCTTGAATATATCCGCCCCGTGCTCTGTGTGCTCCACCTCCGGGTGGAATTGGAGGCCATAGAGTGGCCTTTTCTTATGTGCTATGGCCTGGAACCTACAGCTGTCGGAGTGTGCAAGCACCTCCATGTCCGGGGGCAGCTTCTTTATCTCGTCATTATGGGATTCCCAGGCCATGAACGTTTCAGGCAGACCCCCCAGTATCCCTTCGGCCTTTTCAACGAGAACCTTCATCTTCCCATACTCGGGAGTATCCGCAGGCCCCGCTTCCCCACCCAGGTGAACGGCTATGAACTGACATCCTACACATATACCCAAGATAGGCACCTCCGAGTTGTCCACATATTCTGCGGTCCTTCCCAGTTTAATGGCCTCGGTGCCTATTCTAGGTGCTCCCCCCGAGAGTACGAAACCATCTGCATCCGCCACCTTTTCCAGGGGGGTGGTGTTGGGTATGATCTTCGCCTCAGCTCCCATGTAACGGAGTACCCGCCACTCTCTGTGCGTCCATTGCCCTCCGTTGTCCAGTACATATATCTTCACGACGATCACCTTACCTGTTCGTGTCTCTCGTCTTTCCTTCCAGCATAGGGGGGACCAGCTCATGTATCCTGTCCATCTCTGGGTTTACCCTTCCTCCGAGGATGGGAGTGAACATGGTCTGCATCATGGAGGGTTTGGTAACAATGATGTCTGCGTATAGGTGTCGTATCGTGTCATAGTATCTCTTGGCATGAACCAGGTCCGGAGCCGCGAAGACAATGATCCCATCATACTTGCCTATCGTGATCATGAAATCGAGTACGATGATCCCCTCCTCTGCGATATCTGCCTCGTGTTTCCTGGCGATGATGAGGTCCGCGGCTTCCCGAGTGAGTGGTTTCAACTGGAGGCAGAGGATGAATGTGCTCCATCCAAGCTTATTGTAATCCACCACGGTGGTGTATCCCCATATTGTGTTATTCTCCTCCAGATCCTTCTTCTTCCTCCAACACTTC
>DAOVJP010000360.1 GCA_030673205.1 Thermoplasmata archaeon | reverse complement strand
GAATATTACGCCGAACGGCTGGCCGCCACCCTGGCCCGGGCCACGGAGGTCTTCGGAGTGGATGAACGGGAGCTGTTGACGGGGGCGAGCCAGAAGACGCTGTTCGATGGCTGGGGGAGCAGCGTGCCAGGAGAGGAAGGGACAGGGAAGATAGGAAAGGCGAAGGGGGCAAAGAAAGGAAAGAAGGCGGAGAAAGAGGAGGGGACAGAGAAAGAGAAGAATGCGGAGAAAGAGGAGGGGACAGAGAAAGGAAAGACGGAGAAGGAAAAGGAGTCAAAGAAAGAGGAGGCGACAGAGGGGGCAAAGAAAGGGGAGGGGAAAAATAGCACAGAGAAAGAGGAAAAAGGGGCGCTGGACAAGTGGTTTGGAGGGTCATGATGCCCGAAGAGAAGCGCCGCTACAAGGACTACCGGGTCTACAAGTGCATAGCCTTGAACCGGCTCGTGGCCGCGCTGGGGATAGATCTGAGCCAGACAGGTTTGGAAGAGAAGGCGGAGGACATACTGGCCAGCGCGGAATATCGTGTGTCTAAGGAGGATATAAAGCACGAGATAAGGAGCAACCATTACATGGCCACGAAGGTACTGGAGGAGCTGACAGGGGAGGGATATGTGTTTGTTGAGAAGGATGAGCGCGGATACAGCGTGCGGCTCACCAAGGCCGGCTTGCTCTACATACGGGAGACGAACCGCTTCTTCGCCTCCATCTTCCGACCCGAACTCCTGGACCACTATCGTTACAGAGAGATACCACGCTGGCTCGAGCCGTGAGAGAATGTTCTAATATCCTGTGAGTGAAAGATCAGGCAAATCTTTCTAGGGGGCGACATAGGGTATGAGGTCGTATGTGCCGTCGGCGCTTTCCGCCCAGAGTTCCACAGGCGCTGTGTAGTTCTTCTTCCTGATATTACCCAACCTGAAACGTACGAGTTGGGTGGTGGCATACTCGTACACCCCATCGTCGATCCCTTCTTCACTCTGGGGCCAGATGATCATCAGCCTGTAGAACGGGATCCCGTTCCTCCCACTTATGTCCAGGGCGGCCTTCTTCACAGCCTTCAGGTCCTTGACCCGGGGCGTGGTGTCGAGGGCCTTTATGGCAATGGCATAGCCGTGCTCGGCCCGTAGCCACCGCCGGAGGAACGTGGGCCTGCGCACCACCGCCCTATCGAAGGTGTAGAACGTGCCGGACCTACCCTGTAATATTCCCTGGGGGACCACCTCTGCCCCTCCATCTCTGAGGTCCTTGGAAAGCCAGGGGAGTGTTGTCTTGAGACGTTTGGCCGCCCGCTCGGCGGCGCTGGCTCCCTGCGGTATGTGTACCACCGGGTCGGCGTCTCGCACGCTCCTTATGGCCCGGTGTCTGAGCTCGTAGTATCTGAAGAAGCGGTTGGCGCGGCGAAGCAGGCGAAAGCCCACGAAACCAAGAAAGAAAAGGAAGAGGAAGAATATGGCGCCTATGGGGTTCCCGCCGAAAAAGGCCTGCAAGAAGAGCACCATATCCAGCAACAAGTAGAAGGCTATGAAGATGCTGGAATATTTCACCATCTTCTTTATGGCCCCAGCCTCCCTGCTCACCTGATCCGAGAGTTCAAAGATAGCACCGATAGGATCCTCCACCGGACGGTGGTCCCGAACCTTTGGTTCCATTCTTCCTGCCATACCTTTTCCTTCGTCTTTCTCCTATTTAAAAGGGGCAGAAAAAGTGTTCATGAACAACTCTCCTCGGAATTATATAACCCGCGGCGGCGCTAGGTTCTCTTGCCTATCACGGCAGGAGATGAAAAGATGTGGAAAAAGACAATGGCCTTTGCTATCGTGCTTGTACTGGCCCTCGCGGCGACCCCCATTGCCGTCATGGGACAGGGGAATGAACAGATGGATATAACGGACAAGGTGAACATAGAACTGGGCACCACGGAGGAATGGGACGGCGGGGATTATGTGGCATTGGTGGGGCAGGATGACCAGACATGGATGTTCTTCGGGGTGGTATATGGGAACGAGACGCACAACAACGCTCCGGCCATAGTCCTCGCCTATGCCCGGCTCTTCGGCGGCGCGGACATAACGGATGAGAACG
>DAOVJP010000024.1 GCA_030673205.1 Thermoplasmata archaeon | reverse complement strand
GTCCATAGCTGAAGAACCCGATGATCTATGGGCTCCGACCGAGCAAGACCTTTCGTTGATCTATCAGCGATGTGACATTCTGGCTACAACAGGGAGCGTTGTCGTTCTTCAAATAATTGGATGACAAAGAGACATTAGAATTTATATATTTTTAATATCTTTTTAGCATTTCTCTCGTTATTATATATTGGAAGGATAACCTTATTGGCCCTTCTCCCCATCTCATCCCTCATATCCGGGTCGTCTATCAGAGCTTCTAATGCCTGTTCGAGATTGTCTCTAGACACGCTCGTGAAGCCGTGTTTCTTCGGGAGAAAACGTGCCTCAAGCTCCTCATCTATGTATGTGCAAACGGGGAGCCCCATGGCCGCACACTCGATGGAAAGAACGCCAGGCCACACACATTGTTGCGGGTTCTCAACGAATACGGTATCGATGAGAATATCACATTTCGAATATCTCTCAAGAGCCTCCTTGTGAGGAACTGATTCTATGAGGTCAAACTCAACATCCCTCCTCTTCCGCTGGATGTTCTTAATGACCTTTAAGATACATTCAGTTCCCTTCAAAGCTCTATTGGTAGGGGCATGTCCTATCCGCACCATGCCGTCGTTCCTCTCTTTCTTCAACAACCCGTGTTCGGTGATGAGATTGGGTATCCACACAGCACCCGGAGCAAATTTCAGCAGATCAGGGGTTGACACTATCTCCCTGTCACATATCTTGTTCCAATAGAACCTTCCCCGGACCCGCAATGTGCTCCCATGATAATGCATCACCATCTTTTCCGAGATGGCTTTGATGAACGGCAGGTCCTGAGACATTTCTAGGAACCCTCTTCCCCCATGGAAATGGAATACATCGAACTTGTACAATCCATTCTTGACCACATATTTGATAAGGGAAACACCATATCTCAAATTGTCCATGGGGCTCCTGGCAACCCCCTCGAGCTTCCTGTATTCTGGAATGATCTTGGTATCCAACCCCAGAGAATAATCCAACTCATTCCCCCCTATAAAATCAAAGACCCTCGCGTCGTATCCCTTTGCCCTTTGGTATAGTGCAAGGTTCTTGCCAACATTCGCTACATTCCGGACGTGAAGTATTCTCATCTAAGGTCACCACGATACTTTAGCGAGAATAAGAGGAAAAGGAATGCTAAAGAGTTTGCCAAGAACCACACCACCCCTATGCTGATCATCCCCCATTTGGGAAGAAGGACATACCAGAAGGACAGAGAAATAGAGAAGGTTATGGCATATGCCACCATCACCTCCACCATGTGCTTCTTGACCCTTTTCACGGCCACCATTGTGGCTATTCCCATTATGGGCAAGGCAGAGAGGGACAACCAGGATAACGTCACAGCGGCAATGGAAAAATTCGCCCCCATGAACTGGAGGACAAGATCTCCGAACAGATATATCCCTATGACCATGGGCACAACCAACGCACTGCTCAGATACAGGGAATGCTTGGCCTTTTCCTTGATGGACCCAGGGTTGTTAGAACAACTCGCGAACAAGGATAATGCCACGGAGTTCGGCACCATGAACGTTATGGTGGCTATCATCCATGCTACATACGCATAGGCAGCCATGTTGGCATCTGCTCTTACCAGCACGACCATAGGAAGGACAAGAGAAGGGAGCAGGTTGAAGAGGTTTGTCAGATAGTTCAGAAAGGAATAGGAGGCTATCGGGCGGAGGATACCCAACGATATAACTGGTCTCGGTGCCTTCTCCCGATACAAGAATGCTATTAATACCAACGAGATCGAAAAAGCGATAATGACGGCGATCCCCCAAGATAAGAAAATGCCCAGTGCACCCAAGGAGAACAATAGGAGTGGAAAAAAGAGCTTGCCACCGCTGAAGAAGAGCACGTTCTTTAGAAAGATGAGGTCAGCCCTTTGCCCTTCGAGGAGGGCCCCGTTTATTATGACGAACAAACCCCATACTATGCTGAACAGAACGAACAGAGGATACACGCTCTGGCCCTCTATCATCAGAAGCTGTGGATAGAATATATGAATGAGAGATGCGAAGATCAGTGAAAAGAGCAGACCGCAAGCCCCAGCGAACGCGAGGGAGGATAAGAGCATTCTTTTCTTCTCCCCTGTGCTGCGTTTTGGAAGAAAGCGGATCAACGCCATGTCCATACCGAATATGGAGAAGGTGCCCGCCAACGTAGAGGTGGATATGAGGACGGCGGCAATTCCCATCATCCTCTCGGTCTCTATCGTCCCATAGAGAGGCAGATAGCGCCAATGCACCACCTTCCAGAAAAGAAAGCCTAGGGCGGCCATGCTCACATTGCTCCCTATCAAGAGGAATGCGTTCCTTCTGAACAATCCGTGCCCCTCCCCCTTTCCCTTCTTGCGCTCTTGCTCCGCTGTCAGTCTTCCACCGCCCATAGGGTTCTGGAAAGCGTGTATGCCGGGGAGGTGTTCCCGTTGACATAGACCTGGGCTTCCAACCTATATTGACCGGATGATCCGGGCGATATCTGAAATGGAGTGTCTCTCTCCTCTCCATCGAGAAGATCGAATGTCACATTCAACCACGATATATCTCTACCTGCTTCCACATCCTGAAGCACGACCTCCAATAGATATTTCGTGTCCTCCCCTTCGTGGCATATTACAACGACATTGTACGTTCGGCTTTCGTTCACCTGTATCGCGTTCTCAAATCCCGTGGAAGGAGAGAGCAGAGAGACCAACGTGAAAGGTTCGCCATCCCCATCTAATTCTAATAGTACCGAGGCCGCCACCAAAGATAACAGCACTATCCAGATGAGCAATGGATAGAAGAGCTTCGATCGAAAAATACGTGCTGGAGGAATCGATATGGTCCCTCCAACACCATTCCAATGTGTTAGGCACAGCAGCACGATGTTCGTGGGGATCATAACAGCGGCCAGAGAGAGCTTGGTTATTCCTATGTCAAGATATAACAGGGAAGAGCTGCCGATGACCAGCAAGATCATTCCAACTACGATGTACGTTATCACCCTCTCCCATAACAATTTGGGGAGCTTACGGGCTAGAAGGATATGCATGATCCCATACCCTGGCATCAAGAATAGCGCCGGGGCGATCAAAACTAGTTTGAGGAGATACAGCTTATCATCCAATAGAATTCCCAGTATGAAAGAGAGAATAAGAAGAATCCACAATGTGGTCGCTTTGACCCTGGTATCTTCCGATGTTCTCTCTAGCCACGGCCCGCTCATTCTATTCCTTCCATAGCTCTTTGACCTTGTTCCATGTCCCGCCGGGTCAACGCATATGCTGAGCCGGTATAGCCACTACCCTCTATTTCACTTATATGCCTTCCTATCTCTGCCTTACGACCATTCGCTCGACAGTTTTCCCTCAGAGATCGTGTGTCTTATTGAAAAATAGCTCTTGACAAAACTATCGTGACTGGTCACTACCACGGTGCTCCCATATATCTCATTCGCCTTCTTGAACGCACCTAGCACCACCCCCGCGTTGTCAAGGTCCAAGCTCGCCGTGGGCTCGTCTGCCAACAATATGTCTGGCTCGTTCGCCAAAGCCCGGGATATGGCGGCCCGTTGAGCCTCACCCCCACTTATCTTCGCCGGTTTCTTGTCTCTTATGTCCACTATGTCGAAGGCCTCCAAAAGCTCTTCCAACCGCGCGTGCCCCTTTTGATGTTTCGCTATCTTCATGGGGAGGATTATGTTCTCTTCCACGGTGAGGTTGCCTATGAGGTTGTGCTCCTGGAATATGAAGCCTATATTGTGGAGACGAAGTTTGGACAACCGTTTATGACCCATCTTCGTCACCTCCTTCCCGTCTATCCAGAGATGCCCTCTGGTGGACGTGTCCATGCATCCTAGGATGTTCAATAACGTGGTCTTTCCAGTGCCCGAGCGGCCCTCGATGAGCACCATGGAGCCCTTAGCGATCTCGATGTTGATGTCCCTGAGTATGGGTTTGCCGTCATACTCCTTCCAGAGACCTTCCGTTCTTATCATCGTCTCGGTCAAGGTAACCATGGCCCCCTACTATCCTCCCTATTATATGTTCTTTTTCACCTCTCGGAAGGTGTGTGGTCTAAATAGCATTTTCCACCTGGGGATGCTGAGGTTGTGCCCCCCCCCCCCATAAAAAGGCCATTACAGCTTGATATTCACATAGTTTCATAAACCTTGGACCTACATGTGCTTGTGAGGCAACGATGTTAGCTCGGAAGTCTTTTCTAGTTCTCGCAAACAACATAGTGAGTTCTGTATTGGGATTCGTATCTCTGCTGTTCATCGCTCACTACATGGGAAGCGAAATGCTGGGCATGCTGGGCTTTTCCCTCTCATATCTGGGGTTGTTCAGCTTTCTGCTTAATCTCGGATTCGATTCAGCGCATGTGAAGAGGATATCCGAGGGGAAGGCCTTGGACAAGTGCATGGGAACATATTTTGTGATAAAGCTCGTTCTTATGCTCATCACCTCCATCGTTGCCCTGGCGGCCATCGCCCTGTGGAGAGCGGGATATTCTGGAGAGGATGGAGATTTCCGTCTAGCTGTGATGCTGGTCATCCTTGCCTACTACCTTGTTCTTGCCGGGGTGCAGATGATAATGAACACCTTCAACGCCAGGCGGGAGATAGCCAAGAGCCAGGTGGCGGGGGTAACTCAGCAACTGGTGAGGACTCCCATGATCATAGTCGTTGCCGTGCTACTTCCCCTGGGTGTCATGGGTCTTGCCTACGCATATTTGCTGTCGGCCCTTGCCTCTCTAGCCGTGGGCATGATGTTGATGCGACAT
Organism: Thermoplasmata archaeon; assembly: GCA_030673205.1. Lineage (GTDB taxonomy): Archaea > Thermoplasmatota > Thermoplasmata > JAGHBH01 > JAGHBH01 > DAOVJP01. Next base: position 5,470 of record DAOVJP010000024.1, on the reverse strand, counting down.
CTTCCCCTGGCACGTCCGAGCAGAGCGTATATATCTTCCTACTTCAAGTTCGCCATACCGGTGTCTGTGGTCTCTTCCGCCGGCCTTATCGCTGTCAATGTTGACAAGGTCATGTTAGGCCTCTTTAATGGAAATGTAGCTGTGGGTCATTATTTCGGTGCTCAGGGCATAGTCCAGATATTGCTTGTCATACCGATCTCTTTGAATGCCGTGTTATTCCCCACGATCTCACACTATCTGGCTAAGAAGAAGATGCAGGCCGCCTCTCATGCTATATCTCTTTCCAGCAGATATCTCACCATGGTCATGATGCCGATCGTGGTCTTTTTCATGGTCTACAGAGTAGAGATCGTCAGGATAATATTGGGCCAGGAGTTCGTAAGGGAGGCTTCGGTCGTGTTGCTCATATTAAGCGTGTTCACCGTCATGGCGGCTGTATCCAAGGTCCTCAGCACACTCTTGACGTCTCTGGAGAGACTGCGGACCGTTGCCAAAATAGCAGTATCAACTGCAGGGCTGAACATTCTCCTTAATCTCTTTCTCATTCCCGACCATCTTTTTGGACTACCCGTATTGGGGCTGGGCCCAGTCGGGGCGGCGCTGGCCACCCTCATATCCGCAGTCTTTGCCAACGTGGCATATCGTTTCTCCACACGCCGGTTCCTGAGACGGCCCAGGCCTCGATTGCCTCTGCACATCATCGCAGGTCTGCTCACGGGAATATTCTGGCATGTGTCTCTTCTGGCTCTCCAACCATCTTTTGTCTCGTTCTCCACTCTCTTCCTGGTGGGGATGCTGGCAGCTATAGGATTGGTGGGACTTGGAATATATGTTGGGGTGCTGGCCGTGGCCGGGGAGTTCACCAGACATGACCTGCGCTTCTTCCTCTCGATGTTACACCCTGGAGAGATGGGGCGCTACATCCGGGACGAGCTCCGTGGGCGGCAGGGAGCATAGGATTCGACCATATGCCACAGTTTCTTCTCCTGAATGGCCCAACCGTACTTCCCTTCCACGGCCTTGCGGCCTCTAGCTCCCATTGCCTGTGCCTGCTCCGGGTTCTCCAGGATACGGATGATGGCCCGTGCTAATCTCTCTGGGTTGGAATGTGGGACCAGGAGGCCGCATCGTACCTTTTTCACAACCCTCCTTATCTCTGGCAGATCGCTGGCGATCATGGGCTTTCCACAGGCCATGGTCTCAAAAAGCTTGTTGGGCAGGCCAATAGTGTTGTTGTAGGATGTGGGCTGGAACAGGACCACCCCCACGTGAGAGGCATTGATATAATGAGGCACCCTATTCATCTCCACCCAACCCGTGAATCTCAGGTCCTCCGCCCCATCTGGCAATGCCTCAGGACGCCTACCTACCATTAGGAATAGGACCTGGGGTCTCTTCTCCCGCACTAATGGGAAGGCATTGGCGAACACATCTAGGCCTCTGCCTTCTCTCATGCTTCCCTCATAGACCACAACCTCTCTCCCCTCATACCTGTGCTCTATGTTATCGTCGGTGTTATGGGGTGAGAACATTTTCTCATCAGGTCCATTGTAAAGGATGGTGCACCGCTTCCGGAACTTGTGTCGAAATCGCTCAGCTAGGGTGCTGTTGACCGTTACTGTTTCATTGACCAGCCGAGTGGATAGGTATTCGGTGCACGCGATGATGAACTCCAAAAAAGGGCGGCAGCGATTCTGGCTGAAACGAGGGCCGCCCAGGATGTAGCTGGGATAGTGCTCATGAGCGTCATAGATCACTGGCTTTCCTGTCAATACTCTCAACAGCGCTCCGATGTGAAGAGCCATGTACTCATGACAATAGAAGAGGTCTGGCTTGGTCTTCACCGCAGCTTTGATCATTGCTGTTCTCATCCTAAGGGAGCTCATGGTGTTAGGGATCTTCATCACCTTGATGCCACCTAACATCACACGGCCGGGGCGGGAGTTGGGGGTGACGATAACAACCTGATGCCCTCTTTTCACGAGGCTATGAGCCTCCTTGTAGACCCTGGGATCTAGGGGGTCCAGAAAATCCCTGCTGACGACAACGCATATCCTCATGGTCCTTTCCCGTATTGTGCCAAATGTCATCTGGACGTATAGGCTTTTCGCAGAGCAAAATGTATTTGAACGCCGCATCCGTCTGGACCTCTGCAATGAAGATACTGCACGTGACCAAAAAATACCCGCCACTGTTCGGAGGGGACGCACAGGTAGTGCGCAATTTGAAGAGGGAACAGGAAAAGATGGGGCATGAGGTGCATGTTCTGACACATAGGCCGAGGGAAGAGGAGGAGGGGATGCAGGATGATGGGACGCGGAAGGAAGCAAAGGAGAGGGGCGTACACTATTTTGGAAAGCCCGTGGAGGACTTGGACCGCTTCTCCCTATCCAGGCTATCGTCTTTGTCGTCCTTTTCGCGGGCTCTCAAAGAACTGTTGGCAGAAATGAAGCTAGACATCATCCACGCACACAGCCCGGAACTGGGATACAAAGCTTCCAGAATAGGGAAGAAGCTTGGCATCTCAACGATCATCACAGCGCATGGCGTGGCCTTCCCCTACCCACAGTTCAGCTGGGTGAAGAGGACCGGAGAGGCATTCCTCTTCAAACATGGAGGTTTCTCAAGCATCGTGACCGTGGACACCGCCTCGCTTCCCGCCTTCAAAAGGAGAGGGATGGACCAGGCGGTCTTCCTGCCCAACGGCGTGACCCCCGAGGCGATGGAGATCGAGAGGAAAGGGGATGGGAGAACGCTCCTGGTCGTTGGCCGGTTGGAGGAGCAGAAGGGCATAGGCTATCTTCTGGAGGCATTGGGTCTAATGCCCTCCGCGAGCGAGTGGCGCCTGGTGGTGGTTGGTGATGGAGGGGAGAGGGAAAGGCTGGAGAATATGGCATCTGGTTTGGCTGGGTGGGAGGTGGATCTCGTGGGAGGCATCGCCGATGAAAAGCTCCGCGCCCTCTATTCCACCAGCGAGATATTCGTGCTTCCATCCATATTCGAGGGCTTCCCCCTGGTTATATTGGAGGCCTGGGCCGCCCGGCTTCCAGTGATAGCCACGCAGGTGGGCTCGATACCAGATGTGTGCAAGAACGGCGGGGCGCTGGTGGTGCCGCCGCGTGACCCACAGGCCTTGGCTAGGGCCATTCAGAAGCTCACAGGTTCTCCGGAGTTGAGGAGGGAGATGGGTATCAAGGGAAGGGCGCTGGTGGAAGAGAGATATACCTGGGACAAGATAAACCAGAGCTACGAGAAGTTGTACCAGCAGGCCATAGAGGACCATTAAGAAAGCAGAACGTCTAGTTCCTCCGCGAGCCTTTTGGCCTGCAGCCGACGATCATATCTCTCCAGAGGCCCTCGATCCTGTTCAACCCTTATGCGACCTGTCTCCTTGAGTTCAACCAAGCATTTGGCCAATGCCTCTTTCACCCCCTTAACGTCCCCCGGGTCAAATACCTGGCCCGAGTGAGTTCCCAGTACCAGGTCCCGGGCCACTGAGCCCTGGGGGAGCGTGGCAAGGATATATGTTCCGGAGGCGAGATAGTGGAACAGATGGGTGGTATAGACATTCTTGTAGGAATCGATGTCCGGTAGCGTAAGGACGAGGATCTGGGCAGACATCATCGTCCCCAGAGCCTCCTTCATCGGGATCTGCCCTGTGAACTCCACAGCCCCTCCTCCAATAGCCTCTATCCTCCGCCTCTGTCCCTGGTCGATCTTGCCACATAACACTAAGCGGGCACCGCCCAACATGTCGGAACGCGAGCTGGTGAGATCGGCGAAAGCCTCGAAGGCATCGAGGGGGTAGTGATGGTATAGGGTTCCGACATGGGCGATCACAGGGGGTGTGGCCTTGGGCGGGGGATTGGAATAATCTTCCGGGTCGAAGCCATTCGGAATAACCCGCAGTTTATCCTTTGTCCAAGGATACATCCTTTTGAGATCCTCTCCCTGCTCGGGAGAGGCGAACACTATCCTATCAGCGCCCCTAGCCACCCTCTGCTCCTTCTTCTTCCCCAGAGAGGCATGGAATCGTGAAGGGACCCATCTCTCCGGGTGTTGGGTCCATGGATCCCGGAAATCGGCTATCCATGGTATGTCCAGTCGTTCTTTGATGCGCAGGGCGGCGAGGTGACTTGCGGCCGGAGGGGAGGTGGAGAGAATGGCATCCCATCTCTCCTCGATCCCCATGGAATGTTTAGCAGCTCTCCTACCCCATAGAAACTCTGGCTCATCGATGAAGAACAGCTTCAGTATCTTGCGAAGGGAGTGATGACGGAGAGGAAAGAACGGATCGGAGAGATGAACGACCTTAGTGGAGCCAGGGAGCTGTGCCAAGAGGCTGGGATCCTTTTGGGCGAATGGGTTGGGCGGGGCTATGACCGTGGCGGAATACCCCCACTCCTCCAAATATTTCACCATCTTCAATGGACGGAACACGCCTCCATCTACATCAGGCGCGAAGCCCGCGCCCGCCAAAACCAGAAGCCGTCGCATGGCAATTAACATAGCCACCCGGCTTAAAAAGCCCTTCGCTCGCCCGCAGGCGCATGGCTGAAGAAGGGTGCGCAAATGCGACGGAACGTCGAAAACAGAGGGGTGCGCGGACGCGTACGGATCGTCAAAAGAACGACACGCGAATGTATGCGAGTTCAATTGCCGATAAGAACATAAGGCCGTAGGGCCTACGACCCAAAAGAGACGTGGAGAAAGCCTCATGTGGCTCCTTTCGCTGAAGATGGCCTTAAGGCCGAACAAGAGATCCATTTTAGCCATGATGGGCGTGGCGGTCTGCCTCATGTACGTGTCGGGCACCACGGCCTTAGTGGACGGGCTCAAAGAGGGAAAGGAGAGGTTCATGGAAGAGCGGACCGAACAATATTATATCTGCAGCAAGGACGACAGTCTTTCCAGCCTCTTCACCCCGGAAGAGGTTGAGATAATAGGGAACGAAGGGGTGGTATGGGGTGTGGTCACGCCCGTAATCATTTTCGATATGGACACCTTTCTTCTGGGGTTCGATGACGCATCGAACATGATGTGCTCCTGCCCTCTGGTGGAGAACAGCACAGGCGTTCTCCTCGGCCCTCTTCTACCGGAGGAAGAAGGGAACAGCACCAACCTGAGCACCTCCTCTGGCGAGAGGACGATCATGATCGAAGGGCGGCTGGATAACCTGACATCGCAAGGAACGATGTTCTTCCCCCCGGATTGGATCGTTTCCACACCTGAACATGTGCGTGATTGCGGCGGCCAGTCAGCGGGCGTCTTCTCATTCTTCATCACCACTGATATCGCATCCCTCGACACCGCTGGGTTGGTGGTCCAGCCCTTGATTTCCAAGGACGCTTTTTTCGTGGAGAGCATGGGGCAGGTGGAGTCGGCCCTATGGCTGTTGACCACCATGGCGGGGATGATCACTCTGGTGGTCATCTATAATCTGATGCATGTTGAGATAATGGCCCGCTCG
>DAOVJP010000269.1 GCA_030673205.1 Thermoplasmata archaeon | reverse complement strand
CGTCTATGTGGAATATTCTGTGGATGGTGGCGCCTTCACCAATGTGAGCATGATACAGGATGGACCTGACCACTGGTACTATGACGATGGCTCGGCGCACGGCTACTGCAACATCACATACTTCATAACTGCCGTGGACTGGAACGGCAACTGGGCAAACGTGAGCGGTTCTATAGTGTTCACACCGGACGGAGAGGCATGGCCCGGCGGCCCGGCGACCATATTCCCAGAGATCGTGGACAGCTCGGAGATGTTCCAGTACATAAGCGATATATGGATGAACTATTCCATAATCCCGGGCACACTGCCTCTGGCTGGCAGCGAGTTGTATTACACTCCACCGGGCGGCGCAGAGGGTCTGGTCAACAGTACCACCACGGAGACAGCCTGCAACTACATGCACACCAACAACCAGATAGGAATAGCCAATTACCGCATATCCGCTTGGGATAATGCATTCAACTTCGCCACTGCCAGCGGGTCCATAACCCAATACCTGCAGGGTGCGCCCAGGATAACGGACAACACGGTACAAGTGGTCACCGTGGGCGCCGCTTCATCTGTCACCTTCAACGCAACGGTGGACGGAGATGCGGACACGATCACCAACGTCTCGGTGTGCTGGAACAGTCCGGGCGGCATAGTGCCCTCGGGCAACACCGACATGACATTGACATACGGGGACGCGACAAGTGGTGTCTACCTGCATTCCATAGCCGCCCCCACTATCTCTGGCATCATAGAATATTACTTCTATGCCATAGATGACTCCGCTAACGAGAACAACACCTTGGTGTTCCTCGGCAAGTTCACAATGGTGGTCAACGCCGTGGGCGGATACGATGGCCCGGTGAGCAACGCCGACCAGCTGTTCATATACATAGACACGGACAAGGACAACAACACCGGGCTCAAGGTCCAGGGAGAAGATCTTGGAGCCAACTACCTTGCGCTCATCACGAGCCACGACGGAGCGGTATTGGATAGCACACTATACATGTTCAACGGCGCCGACTGGACAGATGTCACATCCATTCCTGCCGTGGCCAACGGCTCTTGTTTCGAGGCCACCGCCACCTTCACGGACCTTGGAGGGATAACCGGCGATGTGTACGTTTCCTACAAGACCATATCATGGACGGACATGGACGGACTCACCGAAGAGGACGAGAGCTTTGGATACGTGGATATAACCGCGGGAGCCAAAGCAGGGCGCGTCAGCAACCGTTCCAGCAGCGGCTTCGTGGTCTCATGGACCACCACCGCAAAGGTCACGGGAAACCTGTCTGTTGGTGGGATCAACTACTACGACATCCGTGATCCCGTAGCCGGACCGGCCGCATATTCCGGCACCACACATTACGTGCTGGTGTTCGGCCTCAATCCCTCCACCGGATATGATTACGACATGTACGAGGGAGGTGTCATGACCGCCAGCGGGTCCACATCTACCCTCTCCAGTTCCAGTCCGCTCCAGAGCTACATAGTGTACGGGGATCTGGACAACAACCCGGACGAGACCATCGTATATGTGACCGTGAACGGATACACCGCCTCCACACTGGTGCGCACCGACGGCCCAACCGTATGGAGCATGAACATTGGTGGGGATCAGATCATAAACCTCCTCGATCCGATAACACTGGAGATGGCCGCCAGCGACGGAGGAACGATCTTTGACGATAGCACATACCAGATCAACAGCGCCAACGGGCCCCAATACCTGGGAAGCTATGTGCCATATCGTGTCACCAACATCTCCGCGGAACGCATAGCCATATCATGGACAACATCCACCGCTGTGATCGGCGACGTGACGGTGCCCGGCATTCGCAACGACGTTCTCGGAGCGATCGCCACCCGGAATCACTATGTGGAGGTATCCAGTGCGGACCTGACCCCTGGCGGCACCCTCAGCTTTGGCATCAGGCACGATGGTCTAAGTGTGGGAAGCGGCTCTGTGGACATACCGGACGTTGCCGCCATGCCCCCGGCCAGCTATATCATATACGGCCAACTGGCCGTAGCCAACCCCGGCTCGGTCATAGCCTATGCTACAATTAACGGGGACACGGTGTCCACCATATTCACCGGAACCTCGTGGAATATGAACCTAGGACTGCTGGACCCGATCTTCGACGACCCAATAGCCGTGGAGATGATCGCCAGCGATGGCACCACCTCCAGCAGCTCAGGCACCATAACATCCAGCCCCCAGAACATGGGCAGTTACAGCCTGGCGAGCGTGAAGAAGGGATTCAAGGGCAAGCTGCCTCATTCCGATACCATAGTGAAGGACAGGGTCGTGTTCAAGACACCCCCCAAACCGCTGAGTGTGGATAACACCAACGTCGGCACCCCGCATCACATACTGGTAACGAACCTTTCGGATAGGACATTCTCCGTGGTCTTCACCACATCGCTCAACTATACGTCGAGGGTAGGGTGGGCAGATATAGCGAGCCCGGGAGCCTGGAATTGGACCGCCCAAATAGGGCCGGACGAGCTGCACAAGCACGACGCCACGGGCCTGGACCCGGGCACGACATACTACTATATCATAGACATCGGCGGCACTAACTATGGCAATGGGAACGAGGGAGGCTCCAAGCCCATTGCATCGGGCGGCATCCCATGGGTGCAGGCCACCCACGCGGTTCACGCTTCTCCACCAGGCTCGTTCATAGTCTACGGGAGTGTGAGCCCCCCAGCGTATGCCCGCATATCGGACATAACCGATTCTAGTTTCGTGGTATCGTGGACATCCTCCGCTGCCGTCACAGGGAACGTGAGCATAGGCACGAACGACTACTACGACATCCGCGATGGAGCCGGCCCCCCGACATTCAGCGGGACCGTCCACTACGTCAAGATG
>DAOVJP010000143.1 GCA_030673205.1 Thermoplasmata archaeon | reverse complement strand
CTTTGGGAATGTAGATGGTCTCTCCTTTATCCGTGAATGGTCGGACCAGCATAATGATTGACCTCATATCGTCTTCATCGGGAAACTCCTGTACCAGCTGGACTGGTTTACCCTTTTCTCCGCTAATGCTCCATTTATACCCCAAGGAATTTGTCTTGACAATCCTTGACTCTTCTACTTTCATTGCTCTAGTACGGTATAGCTGCAAAATGTTCAGTTCATCTGGTGCAATTCTCTCAAAGCGTATCTTATCAATTCCTATCCTTGGGGGATTAGAAGATTCTTCTTCACTCATTGGATCACGTCAATGTTGAAAGATGCTCATCTTACATAAACTAAAACCAAAGGGGTCAATGAAAGTGGGCAACTTTATGTGCTAACTCAGCTTTCTGCTTTTAGATTATCAATGAACACCGAGGTATTTGGCTTCAAAGAGTGTGTAGTCCCGAAAGTATTTCCCACTTGGAGAGATATTGAGGCTGTATCCCTGCTTGGGGATGCGATGTTTGAGGAACTAAATGTTCCTCACATATGGGTGGAAACTGTGGTTTCCACCAACATGAAACTCAATCGGAAGAAGATACGATATATCCCAAGAGGAAGGAAGAAGGTGTGTCTTCAAGAGTGCTAGCTAATAGGATGGAGGTTAGTAAGAGGAGAGTGAAAAAGTGCCAATAAGCGTAGAAGAACTAAAGAAGAGAGAAAAGGACGTTACGAAAAAAGGAACATTGGGCGGCTATGGAGAAACAGCGATCAAAGCCGTGGGTTTTTATCAAAACAAACAAGCGGATACCCTTAGATGCGCATGGGATAAAGCGGCAAAAGAGACCTTTCATAGTTGCTCAAGCCAGAGCAAGGGCTGCCCCCGGTCAGCATTCCTAGGACTCTGCCAGGAAGGTTTGATCGAAGGAGTACCCTCTGGGAAGTATACTGTATCAACTAAAAACAGAGAATACGCCCTAAAAGCAGTAGAGCTATTGCGAAAGAAACCTGAATTCGCTAAAAATCCAAAGAATCTGTGGAAAGAAGCGCTAGAAGGAGAACATAAGGCATACAACCAACAGATGCATGTTGTGATAGCACTTTGGGATGCAGGATTTATCAGAGAATAGCGGCGATTGTGGTGTTCTACGACTACTAGAACAGCCAACGACTATACGTCATCCAACCAACCATTAGGGTACAACACCACCCGCTTTCGCTTCTCCCCGCTTTCTTCCCAGACAGTACAATATACGATGTTCACACACGAATCCGGCGGAATGCTCGCAAAGTAGTCTATCTCTCTTGCTATGGTATTGGCGAACACAAGCATATACTTGTGAACAGCTTCGTTAGAATGTGTGAGCTTAAAGTGGTCGTAGTCTATCTCGTGTTGGAACTCCTTTCTGTGTCCTGTGATATACTTAAATTCCATAGTGGCAAATAGATCGCCCTCTTTTCCACTGGAGGCACTAATATCTCTATTTATGACCGTTTTGTACCCATTATTCTGGATGAAATCAGGGTTCAGTATGGCCATATCATACCTCGCCCTGGTGCCTTTAGGATCAATTACTATGTCTTTTCGCCGGAATCGAGCAATGGTTGGATACTCTGGTTTCAATATGTTTGTCCTCTTTCCATCAATGGTCGAATACTGCTTGGTGAACTCTTTCTTGCCATAGAACACATGATAGCAGTACTGGTGGAACTCGTGTTCATTGAAGAAATTGTGAGGCTTCCTATGGAATTGGTTGATGATGGTGTGGATTGTTGATTCAATAGAGAGAAGAAGGTGGTTATCATCCATAGACATGCTCGTCCTATACTGAGATGGGCTTGAATAAGATTTGGGATAGTTCGCGATGTGTGAGGGATTCGCCCTCACACATGGAGCCCCCCCCCGGCCATCATAGAGGAATGCAGTCGGCTAGAATATCGTTCAGTGCATCCGTGTTCTCCTCGTTCACTGCGAGAAGAAGTCGTCCTTTTTTCTCTTTGCGCATCCAGCTGTTGATGTCTTTTATCATTTCGGTGAACGCGTTCAATTCTACGAAGTCATCCAGGCCGTGAACGATTAAGATGCTGTCCGGTTCCTCTTTTGCAAATACTTTGATCATGAAGGGGAGGAGTTCTTTGTGCTCTTGTATGTTGGGATCCAGCATATCTCTTTTCAGTTCCTTGTTGAATTGGAACAGGAGGGTCTTTTCCAGGCCATATGTGGTTCGGATATGTGGCAGTTCCTTTGTGGTGAATCCCATCCCATATGTGTCGTGTTTAACTATGTCTGCGAATATCTCGAATCCGTATTCTGGGTCGCTGACATAGAATTGCATTCCAAGGCTCAGATCCACTCTTGCCTCTCCCTCTTCTATCGTCTCTTCCCGTACTGGCTCCACTATGAACATCCCATATTTCATGACGCCAACGGCAAATATGATCGTTGTCAAACCAAATGATAAGGGAGTTATGTCCACTGGGAAGTTGTGCAGTTGAGTGAGCTGCACTATGTTTCCAATAAGGGCAGGTATAACGGCGGCGAAGAAGATGAGCGCATGTCTTCTTTCCAGTATGTGTCTGGGTTTGAATATGCGGTATATTATCAGACCTATGCCCGCCAATATCAACGAGTAATTGGCAGGCACGAGATAGTTGTAGAAGAATCTGCCCCTTTCGGTTATGTACGCTCCGTTCTCTATTTTGAAACTGGTATGCAGTATAGGGGTGTTAGCAAGCGCCTGATATGTGATCACTCCGGCTGACACCATTGCAATTGCTATGGTGATTCTGTTTATCCATTTCTTTTTCTCGGAACTAACGATGCCCAGGTTAGTGAGCATCAAATTGAGGAAGGCAGGTCCGATGAGCACTACGGCGATGAATGTGAACTCGTCGACCAGTGGTATGGGGTCGCGCAGGCTTAGGACGCCGTCTGCTGTTCCCTTGATCATTGTGTTAGATGCTGCGGCCAGGATGCACCATGCAGCCACAGGGAGGGTCATCATGAAGAATGCTCTGGATGTGGATGAGCTCTTGTTCGTATGAAGGACATAGAATCCCAGTCCCAGTAATGCCAGTCCAGTTATCGCTAGAACACTGATGTAAGGCAGAAGGTCGGTCATTTTTTCAGCTCCTATAGGATGCATATGGTTCTTGATCGGAAAAATCTTTTGATGCTTTTTGTTGTTTGCATCTTGGGGCTTGACGCAAACTACTGTGGAAACAAAATGCACATTCGGAGGGGATGAGATATATGAGTTCACGATAGCCTGGAGCGGCCGCTTCTATTGACAACTGGGCCACCCTATCGCCCAACCTCCGCCGATACCTCCGCATACTCATCACTCCCATATCGGCTAACGATGAAAACGCCCGATACCGATCCCCCCTCACACCCACGTGACCTCTCTCAACACCTCGTTCCACGTTGTATCTCCTGCAAATCTGGTGCTGTCGTAGAGGGCGTTGTAATTGGTGCTTCGATACGGCATGTATATCGTCATTCCTGTGGCGTCCGGATGTTCACCCATGCGGAAGTCTTCTCCGTGGGCGCAGGCGACGACGCATTGGTCCAGGAGGGTGCTGACGCGCCCGGCTGTGGTGGGGTTGCACAGCAGTCCTCCGTGCTCTGCTAGTCGGTTGGCGAGATCGCCCAGGTCGTACATGGGCATCGTTCTGTGCTGGCCATGTTGATAAAAGGGGGTGGACTTATAAAGAGCTTGTGCAAGGGGCCAGTGGGCCGTGCGGGTGACGGCGGCGGGTGGTTCGGCTAAGCCTCCTCCGTAATAAACTATATAAGCCTCTTCAGCATATTGGGGATTGTGGGTAAGTCCAAGAACGGCTTGTGTACCGGATGGTGCACTTTCGATGCCCCTTGGGTCCACACTTTTCATTTTTCAAGCATCTATTTAGCAGCGTGAAGAGTGGGTGGGCCGTGGAATCTTTGATTCCGCAAGGGTCCACGCCTTTTATCTTTTACAGGAGCATGTCTTCTCTGTTGATTATCTTCTCTTCGATTATCGGGTAATATGAACAGTCTCCGGTGTTGAACTTCCTCTGGATGGCCCAGGCAATGAAGTCCACCACCTGTAGTTCGTTGGACAGGTGTGAGGGCTTATGCTCTATAGTTATCTTCGCACCGCTGCCGTCCATCCTCTTGTGGAGGTATTGGTCGAAGCCTTTGCGTAGAAGCGTGTTCGTGTCCTTCTTGTCTATCACTATGCGGAGGGTTCCACTGTCCATATCGATCTTCTCCAAGAGTTCCCCGCATATCTCGCTGTAGAGCTGGTTCTTCACTTCAAACAGGTGCTCCTGGATGCTCTCCTTTTCTACCACTATGGAGAATATTTCACAATCCAGCTCTTGGACCTTCTTCAGAACGTACTCTCGGATCATCCGGTTGGAGTTGTTCGCCTTTATCTCCGGAAGCTGTCTGATGTTCTTCTTCAGCTTCCTCTGCCTAAGCTTCTTGATGATTCTGGAAGTGAACTTTGGCTCCGTTACGACGACTGCGGCCATGGTGAAGAACCTGGAGCCATATTGGCCCAGGTCTCCACTTTCATCTATGAAAACATATCTGGTCCGATGCGTTCTTGGAGCATCTGCGCTGTGCGCTCTTTTAGCAACGTGTTTCCCCATTTAGCAACGCCCATAGAAACAGACCGATCCTTTATATCTCCTCCGCTCGACCCCTCCTCCTCCTCTCTCCACTCCAACTCCCACAAAATACCACATAACCATTCACAAACTCCGCGACCTACATCCCCCCCTCACGCCCACGTGACCTCTCTCAATACCTCGTTCCACGTTGTATCTCCTGCAAATCTAGTACTATCGTAGAGGGCGTTGTAATTGGTGCTTCGATACGGCATGTATATCGTCATTCCTGTGGCGTCCGGATGCTCACCTATGCGGAAGTCT
>DAOVJP010000183.1 GCA_030673205.1 Thermoplasmata archaeon | reverse complement strand
TGATGGTGAAGTTCTCCGAATGGCCCGGTGCAGATAGATCGCTCGTCAAATTTATGTTCAACGTTGTCTCACTATATGGCCGGAGCGATATGCCCGAGTCGTCCTCGTACTCCGTGCTCCAGTCCGTGCTCCGCACCTCTAGGATGGCGCAGGGGGGGTCTCCCGGCAGGGCCGAAGCGGGGGTGGGGATGAAGGATACGGCGACAAGGGACAATACCAGTACGATCGGTAACAAGGATCTTGCATTCATAGAAATACACCTGCCGATAAAATGCACAGGGGCCGTATATACTTATCGTCATGGACGGGGCTTGAGCGGGTTCGGCAGTGTTACCTGTGGGCATAGGCTCCATGCGCCCCTTCTTCATCCCATCCCAGGATGTTCACGAACCCGTATCTCTCGAACTGCACTATCCCCGTGCTCCCTCGACAAGCCTCTTCGACCAGTCCACTGTCCCTCTCTCCGGATGGCAGGCACACATCGCAGGGGATGGAAGAGGAGGAGACCCAGTGCAATATCTTCACCCTCTGTTTCAATACGCCAAGGTCGTTGTTCTCGTATGTCAATCTCTCTTTGGCGAAGGTGAAGTTGCCCAAATCCTTTAATCTTATGAGCGTTCCCTCTTGTAGCTCCTCGATATCGCTGGATGCGAGGAACAGCTCTTCTCCCGGAGCCAGTTTCTCCTCTCTGTAACCCATCTCGGGACGATCAGGATGTTTGGGCGCCCTTGATGAAAGGGTCTCGGAGGATTCCAGAATGAACTTCCTTGGCTCAGCCACGAAGAAGAAACGAGGGGAGGATGGATCGACGATGTCCTTGTTGTAGGAGTATAGGGTCTCCCAGGAGAATTTTATGTCTACGGGCTTGATCCCGACCTCTGCCCAATATCGACGAAAGGCCTCCGGACGTATCCCCCGTCTGGCCATGGCCTTGAGGGTGCCCAGGCGCATATCGTCCCACCCGGTATACTCTCCCCCTTGTATCCCCTCCTTTATCGTGGAGGTCTTCAACAGCGTGTCCTCTATGCTCACCCAGCCATAGTGGTTGAAGTGAGGTATGTCCCACCCGTTGTACCTGTAGATGTATTCCTGGCGGAGGGTGTTGTTCAGATGGTCCTTTCCCCTCAACACGTGGGTCATCCCCATGTGATGATCATCTACGGCCACAGAGAAATTGTACAGGGGGTAGACGCGATATTTGGAGCCCGTCAGCGGGTGCGGCGCATCCACTATTCTGAAGGATGCGAAATCCCGGAGGGCGGGATTGGGGTCGTCCAGACGGGTCTTCACGACCATGGCCGCTTCTCCCTCACCATAATCCCCACTGTGCATCTTCTCCCACCGTTCCAATTGCTGTGTTGGCTCCTCCTCCCTGTGAGGACACGGCCGTTTGTGGACTTTCAGCTCCCGCCATTCTTCGGCGGGGCAGGTGCACACGTATCCATGGCCATGTTCCAACAGCTTCTTCGCCTCCTCGTAGTAGAGCGGGAAACGTTCGGACTGGCGGTATGTCTCGTGGACCTCTATGCCCAGCCATTCCATGTCCTGGGGTATGGTATCGTAGGCCTCGGGGTCTATCTTCGCCGGGTTCGTATCCTCCAGGCGCAGTATATATCTGCCTCCGTACTTGCGCACGTATTCGTCGTTCAACACCGCTGCCCTTGTGTGTCCGATGTGAAGAGGGCCAGAGGGACCAGGGGCGAAGCGCATGACCACGCCTCCCTCTCCGCCGGGGAGTTCGGGCAGGCCGATCCTCTTCTCCTTTTTCTTCTTCTCCAAAAGTTCTGGAGCGGAATTCTCCAACTCCGCTCTACACTCCTCTGTTGAAAGGGCGTTGACCTCTGTCAACACCTCTTCCACATGGAGTTTGATCTCTTTGCTCCTGCCTCTAGCTTCCGGGAACTCCGCCATTATCCTGCCCAATACCGGGCCGGCAACGGCCTCTCCGTGCTGTATCGCATTCTGGAGGGCATATTTACGTATAGACTCTTCCAACCGGGACATGGACATGGGGGGAGTGGGCAGTGGGTAAAAAAGGGTTTGGGAGTATTAGGGGGCAAAAATGGAGGGGGGGGGTGCCAATGGACAAGGGTCGGTCTTACACCTGGCCGCCTTTCTGGAGGGAGAGAAGGTCCTCGACGGACAGTTTGCCGCCTTTCTTGAACTTGTCCATTATCTCATTGGAGGTCTTCTTCGCCGCCTCTTCCTCCTTTTCGACCCTCTCTTCCCGGGCCTTCTTTCTCAATCCGAAGAGGATCTTGTCGAAATCATGGACCTGTCTTAGATGTTCTATGTGATTCTTGTGTGCCTCGTCCGCCGCAACCTTCGCCTTGATGAACTGTTCCTGGGCGTCGTCCGCCTCTTTTCTGAGACCATGTCCCTGGTCGTACAACTGGATCATGAGGTCGTGTTCTTCCTGGGCAAGCTGGGCTGCGGTCTCCACGCTGGTATGATGGAACTCGGCCTTCTCACGGGCCTCTTCCAACTCCGCGATGGCGGTCTTTATCTCCTCATCCTCTACCAGCACACTGTCCAGGGCGTTTATCTCCGCCTTGATGGCCTTCATCCTTTCGACGAGCTTACGCTCGTCCTTGATGCTCAAGACACTGGTCATCTGCTTGAGTTCCATCTCCTTTATCTCTCTTCTGAGCCTGGAAGTGGATGTCTTACCCTGCTGTGGCAGTTTTCTCTTCTTGACCTGAATGAGCTCTACACTTTTCTCGGTGGTTATCTTGTTCCATTTGTCCCGATCCACTTTACTCTCACGCACCTTCTGGTTGTGTTCGTCCCTCTTGTTGCGGTGTTCGTGCGCTTCCTCTATGTACTTACGGGATTCTCCATTAAGCTCATCCCTCTTCTCCACCCACTTCTTTGCTTCTCGATTGAATCCGTCCCTGACCTTTCTCCAATGCTCCGCCTCAGAGTTTTCCGTTTCCCTCTTTTTCTTTATTTCTTCCAGGTCCATAAGACATCCTCGAGATATATTGTTCGAACTACCTGCTTGCCAGTATTTATATATGGATTGTGCGGGGCAACCCTTACTTTCTTCTTATTAATAACACTTTCGGCTATCCTGAATACAAAAGAATTGGTCAATATCGGGCGAGTTGCAGCATAGTCTCGTCAGCGCTGCCCTCCCCCCATCAAAGACAGATGCTCGTCCTTTCCAACGCCGTCTAACCATCCCATGTTGCTATCTTCCTTGGAATCAAGGCTGGAGAAATATGGCTTTATGTCGAG
This sequence comes from Thermoplasmata archaeon, assembly GCA_030673205.1. GTDB lineage: Archaea > Thermoplasmatota > Thermoplasmata > JAGHBH01 > JAGHBH01 > DAOVJP01. The sequence goes on along the minus strand of DAOVJP010000183.1, from coordinate 819 downwards.
CAGAGGTGTGCCATCGAAGGCGTCCACACAGGATACGAACACCTCGTTCCCCTCTATCTTCTTCAATCGCACAACGCTCAATCCTATGGGGTTTGGGCGTCGAGGGGAGCGGCTGGCGAACAACCCCACCTCTCTTCCCCCCAACGAAGGGGGGTGTGCGGTCATACTTCGGTCCTCGGAATGATCCACTTTATGGAGATAATATAAGAGGTATATGTAACGAAAACTCTTCAGGTCCATCAGTCCCTGGGCGTACTCAGGATACAGTTTAACCCGGAATTCTTCTTCCTCCTCTTCCTCTCCGGCAGACGATTGGAAAGGAGGCTTTTTGCTGCTGTCATAGGGTGTGTGTATCACGCCGATCTGTACCATCCCTATGGCCATTTTTTCTCATCACATCCTGCCCGCGCTGTTCCTCAGAGCTTCCCCCGCCTCACGGTGAAGGCCCAGTTCTCCGAGGACGGAACTCTTCATCTTCCAGGCCTGCCTGTCATCCGGGTCTATTTGCAATGCATCTTCTATGTGCTCCAAAGCTCTTTGCAATCTTCCCTTCTTCTGAAGGAGACGACATGCCAGTTTCAACGCGGAGGGCCTCCTGTCTAATTCTATGGCTCTCTCGAACGCCTCCAATGCGTCTATCTCATGGTGTAATCTGTAGAGGTTCAAACCCTTCAACTCCCAAACATCGGGGTTGTTCTGGGACGGGGAGCTGGTCAGACCGTCCAGCACCATGGCTGCCTGTACATGGCTGTTGGTGGCATAAAGTGCCCTAGCCTTGTGCAACAGCACATTGTGTTCCTCCGGGAACTCATCCAGGAC
>DAOVJP010000352.1 GCA_030673205.1 Thermoplasmata archaeon | reverse complement strand
GATCGTTGTGGAAGGAGGCAAGGCATTGAGCTTTTCACCAGGCCGTCCCAAGGTCATACCTGGCTTCTCCTCCCCCGAGGAGGTACTGGAGAACTCGCAGAACCGGTTCTATGCCCTGAGCATGAAAAAGGAAGGCTTCGATCTCATGGACGGGGAGGACGCGACCCTTCTTCTCCTAGACGTTTCAGAGGGGGCAAAGGATAACACACTAGAGCATCTGGCCAGCACATATGATGCAGGGGATAACCGCCTGCGAGACGGAGTTGATCCGGTGGGTCCGAAGGTGATCACCTTCGCCAACATACTCAAATATGAGACGTTCCCCCTTTCAAAGATATTGATGGAACTACTGGCCATGGGGAAGAAAGGGATGGGACGCTCGGTGGAGATAGAGTTCGCAGCCGCCCTCGATGATGACAACTCCTTTGTGTTCAACATCCTCCAGATTCGCCCGTTGGTCACGATGAAAGAGAGGAACCATGTGGCGATAGGCGAAGAGGAAACGAAGAGGGAGAATGCCTTCGTGTCCACGGATAAAGCCCTGGGAAATGGCATCTTGGATTCCATAAGGGACGTGATATTCGTCCTCCCGGGGAAGTTCGACCCCGCCTTTACCCGTGAGATCGCGGAGGAGATAGGAGAGTTCAATGAAATGTTATCCGAGCCCTATATGCTGCTGGGGCCGGGGCGATGGGGCACCCGGGACAGATGGCTGGGCATACCTGTGGCATGGGACCAGATCTCCAGGGCCAGGGCCATAGTGGAAACGTCATTGGAGAACTTCAGGATAGACCCATCCCAGGGCTCCCATTTCTTCCACAACATGACCTCCCTCGGGATGGCATATTTCACAGTGAACCACGCCTCCAGCGCATCCTTCATAGACTGGGAGTGGATAGAGTCCATCCCCTTTGAAGAGGAGAAGAGATATGTGCGGCATGTCCGGTTCCCTCAACCCCTCAGGGTCAAAGTGGATGGCAGGACAGGCCAGGGGCTGATCTCGAAAGAGAAGGCAGAGGGGGACTAATGCTCACAGGAAGGTATGGTGGAAGAAGTGGCTAGGCTGAAACCGAAAAGGGAGTTGTCCGGCGCCGATGTCCGTCTCATGGTATCAGAGCTCCAGGCACTGGTGGGTTCCAGGGTGGATAAGATATATGAGATAGAACCAGGGATATTCTTGTTCAGAACGAGGGGGAAGGAGGCGAAGCATTCCTTGTTGCTCGACCCCAGAGGATTTTTGTTTATATCGACCAGGGAGAGGGAGACCCCGAAGAGCCCATCATCCTTTGCAATGCTGCTCCGGAAACATATCTCAGGGGGGAGGATAGACGAGGTGATCCAGCATCGTTTCGACCGCATAGTCGTGATAGGGATATCCACAGGCCAAGGGAGATATTCCCTGATAATGGAACTCTTCGGAGGAGGAAACCTGATACTGGTCCAGGATGACATCATAATAATGCCCCTCAGACATAAGACATGGAGCCACAGGACCATAAGACCCAGACAGGAATACGTGCTCCCGCCGGATCGCCCCGACCCCACGGACATGGACGAAGAAGGGATGTGGGAGATACTGAGCATATCATCCAAGGATGTGGTCCGCGCCCTGGCCACAGACCTGAACGTAGGGGGAGAGATGGCAGAGGAGATATGCAGAAAGGCAGGCATGGACAAGAACATCCCAGCCTCCGAGGCGACCAGAGAGAACGCCGCGCTTCTCTTCTCAGCATGGCAAGAGATACTTGACGCGCTCGCCGCGCCCAAAACATATATCGCAGGATTGGAAGAGACCCCCATCGGCTTCTCTTTCCTCCCCCTATCTCGATACGAAGAGGAGCAGATGGTGTTCTACGAAAGCTTGTCCGCATGTGTGGAGGAGTATTATGGCAAAACCTCCTTCGAGGTGAAAGAAACCGCCACCGACAGGAAAAGAGAGAAGCTGCAGAGACAGATGGAGCAGCAAAAGGATGGGGTAGCCACCTTCAAAGACGAGGAGGATCTAGCGAGAAGAAAAGCACAAGCGCTCTACATCCAATACGCCCGCATCGAGAAATTGCTCTCCGGCATTTCCGAGGCCAGGAAACAAGACTACGCGTGGAAGGAGATAAAAAAAGAGCTGT
>DAOVJP010000042.1 GCA_030673205.1 Thermoplasmata archaeon | reverse complement strand
AAGCCCGAGGCTGCCCCTGTGGTCGCTCGTAAGGTCGTAGCAAAACCCCAGGTGGTGACCCGAAAAGTGGTCAAGCCAGGGGATAAGAAAGAAAAGTAGAAGAGGAGATGATGGATCCCAGTCATTCCTCTCAATATGACGGAGGCCCGTTCGACGTTATATGCCCAGAGCCTCTTTTTCCTGTTCCGCCAGCTCAGCCAAGCCCTTATGGATGTCTTCCATGACCGCATCCGGGTCATCATAATAGCTAGCGACGATCTTAGCCACCACTTTGTGGCTCTTGACATCCGTCTTTCGTAGGTAGGTAAGTATGTCCGTCCGGCGCTTTATCTCCTTCTCCATCTCCCGCAGGGTCCAGTTCTTCCCTTCCATCACACGGTCGTATACATAGCTGTGACCGCTGTAGTTGAACGTGTCATCGGCCGGGTTCCAGGTGTATGCGGTGTTGGTGATTATCTCGTCCGTTAGGGGATCCAAGCTGACGATCTCGTGCAGACCCTTGACCCGCCGGGTCATCTTGGTCCCTACCTTCACTTGGGCCTGTAGCAAGACCATATCGAGAGCGGTTATCAATGATCTAGGCAGGTTGATCGGGTCCGATTCCATTCTGTGTATCATGGCCTGGACATCATCCGCGTGGAAGGTGCTGTATGCGGTCTTACCCGTGGCCATGGCCTGGAACACGGTGTATGCCTCGGCACCTCTTACCTCTCCAACCATTATGTATTGGGGTCGTTGGCGTAGGGCGGCGGTCAGCAGATCGAACATATCCACCTCCCCCGGGGCCTTGCCGGTTATGAGGCTCTTCGCACCGAAACCGGATCGTGTCAAGGAGGGGATCCAATTGTCATGGGGAAGGTTCAACTCGCGTGTGTCCTCTATGCTCACTATCTTCATCTGCGGCGGAATGAAAAGCAATATGGCGTTCAACGTCGTCGTCTTTCCACTGGCCGTACCCCCGCAGACCAACATGCTCTGTCCATTTTCTATGGATATCCACAGGTAGGCCATCATCTCTATGTTCATGGTCTTGAAGCGTATAAGGTCCAGAGGGGTGAAGGGGTTCTCCTTGAAACGACGGATGGTGAAACTGCTCCCTCTCTTCGTCACATGCATTCCAAGCGTCTCCTGAAGACGAGAGCCGTCGGGCATGGTGGCATCCAACATTGGTTCTGCAACGCTGATATGCTTACCACAACGTTGTGCTATCCAAACCACGAAAGAATCCAACTCGTGTGAGGTCTTGAACTTCATATTGGAGGGTATGGACCCATATTTCCTATGATATATGAAGATGGGAACGTTCACCCCATCACAGGATATGTCCTCCACCTCGGTATCCGTCATGGCCACCTGGATAGGACCATAGCCCACGAAATCACGACGGATATAATATATCACCCGTTCCTTGGCCACCGGGTCCAAGCCTATGCCCAGGTCCTGCAATAGCGTGCCTATGGCGCTCTCCAACACCTTTCCTCTCTCGGTAAGATCCTCTATCTCGGTGCGCTCCATACCGTCTATGATGGCGTTCTTCAGCACGGTCACGAGCTCCCGTTCCTCCTCGGTGAGCGGCGGTTCCAGTGCCTCATATTTGTAGTCGTTGGCTCTGTTGTCATAGAGGATACGTACAAAGGAATAGGGGGGAGTGACGTCTACGATCTCTATCTCATTGATATAATGCTCAGAGATCTTTGGGATCGGCGTTACTTCCTCGCCCTCATGGGAGCCGCTCTTCCCTGTTGGGACCAGTATCTTGGTTGTCTTCGGCTTCTTCAACCCAACGACAAAGCTGGCGGCTCGGTCCCGAAAGCCGAACTTGACCTTTTTCGGTTCTGTGCTTCCCAAACCATCTTCTCCCTCTAGCATGTGGGTGTCAGCCGTCTCGGCATGGTCCGTTTCCAAGTCGCCCATCATATCACCTGATCTATCATCTCAACATCATATAACCTATCATCAATAACAAGAAGCTATGGCGTAAGCCGCCTTGTATATGGCCCGTTTCCAGCAATCCGGCGACGAGACCGTCTCCCATGCCGTGAATGATGGCTGCCAGGAAGAACAGCAAGCCCAACGCAGGCACCACATCCACGTTTATCAGGTCCACTTCCGCGCCCGATTCCTCACTCATCGAGGCAATGCTGGCCCCGGCATCTTCCATGGCCGGGAGGAAGGTTCCGCTCATGATCAGGATGGTTATCAGGAAAACCATGTAAGCTATGTATATGACAGCGAGATATGTGACCATCTGGATGCTCTTCTCCGCTTTGGTCAGCTGTTCTTCCTTGACAGCATGTGCTACCATAGTAAGCACATCCGACACCTCCCCGCCAGCGTCGGACGACTTGGTCACAATGGCGATGGTCCTATGAGTCAATGTCGTATTCACCCTAGTACCGAAGAGCCGCAGCGCTTCGGACGCTGGCACACCCCATTCTATCTGCGCGGCCATCTTCTTTATCTCGGGGGTCAAATTGCCATATTTTCCGGCGGCCGCAACCACGATGGCTTCTGCCAGGGTCATACCGAATCTCCCGGCCTCCGCCACATCTCGCAAGAAATCAGGCAGGTAACGTTCTATCTTGTGTATCTTCTTCATCTTGGCACTATAATAGAACCCATATGGGCCTATCATGGCCATGATGGCCAGCACGATCCCGTCTATGAAAGCGGGTCGCAGAACATCGTTGTAGTCGGTGTAGGTGGTGGTTATCACCGTCGTCCCGTCCTCTGCGACCTCCTCTTCCGTGACCTCCCTATAGCTTCCGAGGGGCAGGGTCCCGGGGTTCATGGTCTCCACGACGCTCATCAACATTACCACCATGGCCACTATGACCGATACGAGGATGACTCTCTTTGTCCAATCCTTTGTCTTTTGGAGCTTTACCTTGGCCGCTGCCTCTTCGGCCTTGCTAGTATCTGTCATTAGTCCTCCTCACCCCCTATAGCGCTTATGCCGACTATGAAACCAACCTGGATACCGGGTATCATGCCCCCTATAACAGCGTACAATAGCAGCATGATGAAATCGGAGCCAGAGCTGATAACGGCGAATATCGCCATGATTATGACCAAGAAAAGAGGGAAGGCCACGCCTATGGTGACGAAGGACTCCGCCATCAGACCCAGCGTCTCGATCTTGCTTCTTACCTCCAGCTTCCCTTCCTTCTCGAACTGTTCGCTCTTGTTGAGGAAATAGGGCTTGAGCTGTCCGCCGGAGGTGGTGGTGGTCACCACGCCCTGCAGGAAATCAGCGAACTTCTCGGAGGGGGAGCGGGTAGCTCCCCGTCTAATGGCCGTGATTATGTCCATCCCCAAGAGTTCCGTGTCTCTGGTTATCCACTCGGCCTCGTTCTGGATCTCCCCATACAACGGCTGTCTCGAAAGCTCTTTGAAAATGACATCTATGTTCACGTTGGCCGATGCCATGGCAGATACGAAGTTCATTGCCGCAGGAAGTTTCTTGTCTATATCTCGAGCGCGGGCCTTTGCCTTCCAGCCAGGGGAGCCTAGAGTGCCAAAGTATCCGCCCACTGGTAGTATGAACAGCATCATGGCCCCGAGCATATACGACATCGTTCCCAGTATGTCCGGTAGCAAGAAGAAGAAGACGAAGGCGAGGGCCACACCGGTCACCCCTGCGATTATTCCCGTCATCATGGCAGCTGCCATGTGCTCCTCGGGACGTATCCTCATATGGGCCTTCATGAGGTTTATTTCCAACGTATCATTAGGTTTTTCCTCATATTTCTTCTTCGCGACGTGTCCTACGGTCTTCCAGGCAAACTCCTGGAACGGTGCCAGTTTGATGTATTGTGGTATGAGCCCCTTTGGGAGTCGGACAAGATGAGGACCCATAGACCCCAGTTCCCTCAACTCCTTTGTCCGGAGCATGTCCTCCTTCGTTGTCTCTATGGTCTTGAAGGCATCTTCTACTTCGGGGGACACTAGATCTCCACCTCCTCCGTCTCCCAACCCATCTCCTCGCGGATCTTTGTTATCTCCTCGATGGGCTCCTTGTAATACTTGACTATCATGCCTGCTAGCTCACGGAAGTCCTGAACATCCTTCTCCACCGCATATCGGATAACGTCCACACGACGGCGGAACTCCGCCATGATCTCCTCATGCGTCAGATTCTTCATCTCCATTATCTTGTCGAAAAGGAAACTGTGGCCCTTATATTTGAACAGGTCACCCTTCCTCCGCCATTCGAACACGGTGTTGGTTATGAGCTCATTCGTCTCCGGTTCGAAACCCACGATCTCTACTATGCTGGTGATACGCCGCACCTCGCTCAACCCCACACGCACCAGCTTCTCGATGACCACCATATTCAAAGCGCTCAAAAGGATCCTAGGACAGTTGATGGGCGGGTTCTCCAGACGATTCACCATGCTCTTCACGGAATCTGCGTGCATCGTAGAATACGTAGTATGCCCCGTGGCCATGGCCTGGAACATCGTATACGTCTCCTTTCCACGGACCTCCCCCACCAGGATATAGTTCGGCCTCTGCCTCAAGGCAGCCTTGACCAGGTCGAACATGTCCACCTCCCCCGCTTGTTTTCCATCGGCTCCCCTCTCACCCGAGCCGGATCTGGTGACCCCAGGTATCCAGTTCTCGTGGTATAGGTTGACCTCCCTGGTATCTTCCATGCTGATGATCTTGGAGGATGGAGGGCAGAAGAGCATCATGGCATTGAGGGTGGAGGTCTTTCCGCTGGCCGGCCCCCCCACGATCATTCCAGAATCGCCCTGTTCCACCGCAAGCCAGATATATGCCAGCATCTCCTCTGAACCTGAATGGAAGTTGACGAGGTCTACGCAGGTGAAAGGCTTCTCCTTGAACCGCCTTATGGTGAAGGTGGAGCCACGGGTGGTGATCTCATAGGAGTAGGTGGCCTGGACACGATGCCCCTCATGGGTCGTCCCGTCCAGAATGGGCGAGGAGACGCTCAACTGTTTGCTGCAACGCTGGGCCAGGGCCACAACGAAGCTGTTAAGCTCATCATCCGTTTTGAATTTGAGGGCGGTGCGTATCGACTCGTATTTCCTGTGGAAAGCGAAGAGAGGAACACCGGTCCCATCGCAGGAGATATCCTCCACGAACTCATCATGCATGAGCACATCTATAGGGCCGAACCCGACGAAATCCCTGATAACATAATATTTGACGATCGACTTGGAGATGTCATCTATGTGGATACTTCGGCTCTTGAGAAAGGATTCCATACTGGCTATCAGGAACTCCTTCTTGTCCTTCCCCCTCATGTCCTCCCAGTTGTAGCTCACCGTCCTCTCCAACGTATCCTTTATGAGATCCACGAGATCCTGCAACTTCTCGTCTATCTTCGGCTCCAGTATCTCATATATCTTCTCCGCGATCTCGGTGTCATACGATATCCGGATATACGAATATGGTGCGTTGACAGGGTAGAAACCACGCTCCTCGAACCTATCCTCCAGCGGAGGAACCTCAGTATATATGGAGCCGCGTCCCAGGGATGGCGCGGTGCTCGTGGTCACGCCTTTTGGCAATAGAACATGCATTGGTTTCTTCGACATCTTCCTGAGAAGGCTGGCATAACCTAGCTTGATGCTCTGGATCTTGTCAGAGAAGCCGCCTGCCTTCTCCTTCCCATCCTCCTGGCCTTCCTTGGAGGTATCGGGGGAAACGACATCTTCCGCTTCGTGTGGAACGGGTTTTGCCTCCGCATCTCCCATCCTATTCACCTACATTATATATCCCGAGACCGGTTCGATCCAAGTCCTCTGGGCATTCAACTGAAGAGGCTGCAGCATATATATATGTTACTACAATCTAGTGCACATTGGGTGCGAGGTCCAGCGCCTGCTCCGTTCAATAACTTTTTATCACCATCCCTCCTCTACGCCACTGCAACCCTGCGCTCCAGGGGCCAAACGGCGGTCCCTTAGCTGTGCACACAACGGACCCATAGACGCGCTGGAACACTAATGTGTTCCGCTTGCATATGTGTCCCTCCTTTCAGTCAGGGCCCATAGACGCGCTGGAATTTCCTCCGAAATTCCGCTTGCCTATGTGTCCCTCGCTACGCTCAGGGCCCATAGGGTAGCCTGGATATCCTGCTGGCCTTCGGACGGGTGCTATCATGGCCCGGAAGCAAGCCAGCGACTGGGGTTCGAATCCCCATGGGTCCGCCAATTACCCCATTGTCTCTACTAATCAAGCCATGGGGTTCGAAAGGGGGAACGCTGTGCGTTCCCACGAGTCGAATCCCTCTGGGTCCGTTTTAACTTGCCTAGTTACCACATTGCCCAGTTACTCGGTTGAAACGGGCAAAAGGAACGTTAAGCGTTCCTTATTGTCCGCCTCTTCTTCCCATTTCCATTCTTCGATCTGAGGAACCCATAGGTCACTATGACACAGGATATGGCCTGGAGGTAGGAGAAGGGAGGAGGGATGTGGCTCGGGGAGAGATGGATCGCTAGGTTCGCGCCCAGAGAGAGGAACAGCCAGAGAGAGAAGCCGACAAGGATGGTTCTGAGCCCACTATAGTGCGGGCTTTCACTACCCTTCAGCTCTTTCAACATACTGGAAAGCTCGTACAATGCGAGAGACATGAACACGATGACGAACAGAAAGCTCGCCACAAGCACTGGCTTGCAGAAATTGACAGACCAGCCCCAGGGCGTTCGCTCAAGGCTCTCTATAGTGTAAAAGGGGGCTACGACGGCCCATCCGAGAGCGATCCCGAACAGTGCTTTCGGCCCATTCTCTTTCCCTCTGAGAGCGGAGGCGAAGGCGAAAATGAAGAACGGAGCCAAGAACGCCGCGGCCTTGCTGGCGAGCAGGAATAGCTTTGCCTGGCCCTCATCCGGGGAGAGATAGGCCACCCCTTCCAGCACGCCGTACAGGCCGAGGGCCAGGAACGAGAGGAAGAAGAATATCTTGGATGCCTCTCTCCTCCTCTCTCTTGTTACCAGCCATGCCCCAAGGCCGAGGGATACGGCCCCACCGATCAGTGGGAGGAATGTGAATATGTTCAACGGTAGCCCTCCATGTAGACTTCAAATATGTGTTCGGCCCCGAATCGAAGACAGCCGCCAAGCTTCACCTAGGCTCCTCCAAATAGGGCAATGATTCGATAGACTAAATAGTTTATGGTATTTTCCTTCTTTTGTTCCATTTTCGTATCGGGAGGGGGGGGGGGAGTTCTCCCTTTTCTCCCCTGTTCCATCTGCAACCCTTCCCATGTCCTCAACCCCCCCTATCCCCCTCCGCAATCCTTTTCTCCCCCTGCCCTTTTCCCTCCTCCGGTGTGTACATGCGTAGACGATCCCGGTTGATACTGGCCCTAGACGAGACCGACCCCGATAAGGCTCTCCAGATAGCGGAGGCCGTGGGGGATGTGGTGGACGGAGTGAAGATCAACTATCCCCTGGCACTGAGCGCGGGCATGGGTATAGTAGAGGAGATGAGCAAGAAGGCATCGGTCATCTGTGATTTTAAGGTGGCTGACATACCCAACACCAATCGTCTCATCGTGGAACAGGTGCGGGCCAAGGGAGCTGAGGGCGTCATATGCCATGGTTTCGTGGGCCATGACAGTGTGAAGGCATGTGCTGATGCCATGGGCGATGGGGAGGTGTTCGTGGTCACGGAGATGAGTCACCCAGGGGGGATGGAATTCACCCAGCCGAACGCGGAGGCATTGGCCAGGGTGGCGGTGGAGGCGGGGGCCACAGGTGTCATCGCCCCGGCTACGCGTCCGGAGAGGATAAAGGTCATACGGAAGATCGTGGGGGACCTCAAGATATTGAGCCCCGGTGTGGGTGCTCAGGGGGGGAAGGCCAGCGATGCCCTGGCAGCAGGCGCGGACTATGTCATTGTGGGCAGGGCGATATACCAGGCTGAAGAGCCGCGGAAGGCGGCGGAGGCGCTGGTAGAGGAGATAGAGAACGGATGAGGTGGTAGTAGGGGGAGAGAGAATGGGTGAGATGTTGCGTAGAGGAGATGGAGTATGGATGAGGTGGGCTGGTAGAGATTGGGTAAGAGGGGAAAAAAGGGGTGTTCTCGGCACTCATAGGGTTCATCATGTCATAGCATTTTGCTAGATATCAGTTGACCCTCTTATCGTCATCGAACGATTGAACATAGGAAACACTTTATTTAACTGTAGGGCTTCCCTTGTATCGCAACTTTGACATTTCAAGATCGTTCAAGTATGTCAAAGTTGAGAGAGGCCTAAAGCTTGGCACAACATGTGTCAAACTTAGGTTGTATGGCTGAGAGGTATGACCCATGCGATTGCCCAGTGGAAGACTGTTAGAGAGCGGTTTCGGTGGAGAGAGTGATCTTCTCAAACTCATTTCCTATGTGAGGGATAAGTCATTGGATGGCTTCATCAAGGTCACCCTTTTTGCGGAGGAGGGCGGTGCAGAGGGCCATCTTGTATTCCAGAGAGGTGTGTTCCTCCTGGCCGAGCACATGAGGGATAGGATGACGAGGGGGGATGAGGCGCTAAGACCGATCGTCTCTGATGCCCTGGACCCAGAAAGTCTTTTGGAATTGCACAGCTATTCTTACAAGTCATCCAGCATATCCACCGGCCATATCGTGGACAAGAACAGGAAGGCCGTTCTTTCCTCGCCTCCGGATATGAAGGAGGTCATAGCATCCATACGACGCTCTGATGATGCTAGAAGAAATGTGGATGATGAGGTGGAGCGGAGGAAGAGGGAGATCGAGGCGGGGATGGAGGAGAGAGAGAAGACGTTGATGGAGAGAGAGTGGGTTGCCCAGGAGCGGGTGGAGAGGGAGGATAGTTCGGCGGGAGAGGTGAGGAGGCTCAAGGAGGAGATCGATTCCCTCAAACAGACCTCCGCCGCGTT
>DAOVJP010000217.1 GCA_030673205.1 Thermoplasmata archaeon | reverse complement strand
CTTCTTCACCCTTTCTCTCGCCGGCGGCGTGATGATCGCATACTCCTCCAAACTCCCCAGGGATGCGGATATAAACACCAACGCTAGGATAGTGGCCTTCGCCGACACGGGCTTCGCCTTTTTCGCTGGAATAGCCGTGTTCGCTACCTTGGGTTATGTCGCCACTAAGACGGGCATTCCCATAGCGGAGGTGGCCGCCAGCGGTCCCGCGCTTGCCTTCGGAGCATATCCCACGGCCATAGGGATGATGCCTGCGGGGGCGGCGTTGATAGGGATACTGTTCTTCATCACCCTATTTAGCCTGGGCATAGACAGCGCATTCGCTTTGATCGAGGCGGTGAACTTCGGCCTGAAGGATGCGGGGATAAAGGTCAAACATCTCCTTATCTTCATAGTGGCGTTGGGCTTCGGCTTCTCCGCCTTCTTCGCCACAGGAGGAGGATATCACTGGCTGAACATAGTGGACTCGTTCTTCAACGAGGTGGCGCTGGTGGGGGTGGGCATAGCGGAGTGCCTGGTGATAGGCTACATATATGGGGCTCCGAAGTTCAGGGAACAGTGCAACGAGACCAGCGAGGTGAAACTTGGGATCTGGTGGGAATACTGCATCAAATATGTCACGCCCATCATCCTGGGCTTTGCCCTCATAGCCACCATAGCAACGCTGATATGGGAGATGGCCACCACCGGCCAGGCCTATGGCTACCCCGCCATCTACGTGATAGTAGGGGGCTTTATACCCATAATAATTATTATTGTAATCGGATATATATTTTATAGGAGGTGGGACCCATCGGATTGAGTGCAGGGGCCTGGGCCACAATGATCTTCGCCTCCGCCATATTCTACGGTGGCTTCGTGTACTACACGCTCATTGCCCTGGGCATAGACCCAAAGACCTTCCATCTACGCATTCTGAAAGCCATGAACCCCGACACGCTAAAAGGACTTTGGAACCGCGACAAACAAACCCGACTGTATATGATCGGAGGGGCAGGGTTTGCGCTCTTCATACTGATCCTTTCCGTAGCTCTCATCGGCTCCACGCCACCCTCGGATGCTGGAGATGTGAAGAACGTGATCGGAGAGGCGCTACAGGAAGAGAACGAGACCTTCTATATCGCAGAGTCCGTCCTCGATGAGAGCGGTCCTGCCCTCCGCGGCTCCCCGGCGGGGATGAGCACCACCCTCTTGCCTTTCACCATGAGGGAGGATGGCAAATATCTCGCGGTCAATCTGACATCTCCGAATGGGAGAGAGGGCACGGACTATGACATGTCCGTGTACAGCCCCAGCGGAAAGAACATGGGCACCAGCGCAGGCGCCGATTACAACGAGCAGGTGGTGGTGGATGTCCGGGGAAAGAACAGAACGCTGGAGGCTGGCGAATGGCAGGTGGAGATAGTCTTTTTCACATTCACCATCGGAACCACCTGGGAAGTTGAGGCCGTGATCATGTATGAGTCCACGGTATCAGAGGCGGAGCCCACAGATGTCATGTATGTATAGTGGTCTGAGTCCATAACGTTTATAAAGGGAATGGGATTGTAGGGTATCTCTTCATCCAGATACAAGGAGGATGTGGTTTGAAATATACTCGGTATGAAAAGGCCCGTATGATAGGAGCCAGGTCGCTCCAGATAGCCATGGGAGCCCCTACGTTGCTAGAGCTACCGCCGGATGTCATAGACCCTGTGGACATGGCGATCATGGAGTATGAGCAAGACCTCATTCCTATAACCATTCCCAGGGATTGATATGACCCTCATAGAAGAAGTGAACATAAGGAAGGTGCTGGACAGCAGGGGAAACCCCACTGTCGAAGTGGAGGTCGCCACTGCAGAGGGCTTCGGCGCCGCCATGGCGCCCAGTGGGGCCAGCACAGGGGTACATGAGGTCAAGGCACTGCCCAAAGGAGGGGTGGATGCCGGGATGCGCTTCTTCAATGAGAAAGTGGGGGATGAACTGTTAGGCATGGACGTTCTGGACCAGCGACTATTGGACGGGCTCCTGAAGAGCATTGATGGCTCCAATGATTTCTCCAAAATGGGAGGGAATGTGGCCGTAGCCTGCTCCATCGCCTTTGCCAAATCTGCAGCCAGTGCTCTTGCCATCCCCCTTTATAGGTACATAGGAGGTTTGACAGGGCAGGCTCAGCTCCCGAGGCCCCTTGGAAATGTGATAGGGGGAGGGAGACATGCTATAGGGGGCACGGACATACAGGAGTTCCTGGTCATGGCACAGTCCGGACCGCCTTCCAAGACGGTGTTCGGCAACGCCCTGGTCCACAGGAGGGTCAAGGAGAAGCTGGCAAAGAAGCTTCCGGACGCGGCCATAGGGAAGGGTGACGAGGGTGCCTGGGTGGCTGCCATCACCAACGAAGAGGCCTTGGACATAGTAGCCTCTGCATCCAAGGAGATAAGCCAGGAGACCGGTCTGGACATACGGCCGGCACTGGACATGGCCGCTAGCGAATTCTTCAAGGGAGGGAATTATGTTTACAAGGACAAGACCATCTCCCCTGGAGAACAGATAGATTATGTTCTAGAGCTTATACACAAATACCATCTGTGCTTGGTGGAGGATCCCCTGGAACAGGAGGATTTCGGAGGGTATGCAGAGCTCACTTCCAAAGTGAACGCAGAGTGCATGATAGTGGGGGATGACCTGTTCGTTACTAACACCCATAGGATTAAGGAGGGGATAGGTATAGGCGCCTGCAACTCCGTGCTCATCAAGCCAAATCAGATAGGCACATTGACGGACACCCTCGATGCTGTGGAGATCACACATCGTGCAGGATACAGGACCGTTGTCTCCCACAGAAGCGGGGAGACCCCTGACCAGGCCATAGCCCATATAGCCGCAGGCGTAGGGGCATATGCTATAAAGACCGGCGCGGTGGGTGGAGAGAGGATCGCAAAGCTCAATGAGCTCATAAGGATCGAAGAGGATATTCAAGGAGGAATTCTATGACCGAAGAAACTGGCTTACTAGTAGCAGAGGACATATATCTCACATCGGGTGTTCACATAGGCACCCAGCAGAAGAGCGCAGACATGCTTCCATTCATCTTCAAGGTGAGGAATGACGGCCTATATGTTCTAGACATTAAGAAGACAGATGAGAGAATAGGAATGGTGGCTAGATACCTGTCCACCTTCGAGCCAAAGGATATACTGGTCGTCTCAGCCCGGCAATATGGCCAGAAACCGGTGAGGATGTTCTCCGATACGATAGGGACGGCCTGCTTTCCCGGCCGTTTCGTCCCCGGGACCATGACCAACCCGTCACTGGATGTCTTCACCGAGCCCAAGGTGCTGGTGGTGACAGACCCAGCCGCGGACCAGCAGGCTCTGCGGGAGGCCGTGTCCGTAGGCATTCCCATAATAGGGATGTGCGACGCGAACAACGACCTGCGCAATGTGGACCTTGT